>CAZHPS010000180.1:0-12154 GCA_964534335.1 uncultured Desulfobacterales bacterium | reverse complement strand
TAACTGTCTGAAATTTAAAATAATAAAAAAACAAAAAAATTACCGAAGTATTGTGATAAGTAAGGTTACATAAATTTTGGGGTATAAAATTTTCAAAAAAACCGGATTTTTTTGGAAAAATCCGGTTTTTTGAATACACGAAAATTTTTGCGGCTCACAGATCATAGGGCAATCCGCTTGACCGACATGTTATGCCGTTTCATTGGCAATGTGAATCATCATATGCTACTCCGAGAATATTATTATCTGTCCAGGGATATTCATCTGTTTGTTCATAAACATATTTTCTTACAATATTGGCTGAAATACCAGCTAACTTATTAACTAACAAAGAAAAATATTCTATATCATCCATAGTCACCTTTCTGTGCGGTTTATTTTGATGGACAATATCACCTCTTAAATTCATTAATATATCAAGACATTTTCTTGAATTTGCTACTGTTATTGTATCCCATTTCCATTCATGTGACAAATTTTTAAGACCGATTACATGCAAAAGAAGTTTGTCAATAATATCTGCTCTGGGAGTATGGAATTTGTTTATAATTTCTTCTTTATTATCCTTCAAAACCTCTTTCCAGCCATCACCTGCCAATCGCCATATATCTTTTTTCCAAGATTCTGTCATAGGTTTTGATGATAACTTCTCTGATGCAATCATTTTTACTTGTATTGGGAATACATCAGAATCATATGCATTGGTAAGCATAAAATTAAAAGCATATTCAACCAACTGTTTTATAAATTCATCCCAGCAGGTGACTATGAATACAATTGCACTTTTTATCAATATATCAATATCGTATGCTCTTCCTTCCGGATTTTCCGGATTAATCAATGGATTAGCAGATAAATGTGAATATACGGCTATTATTGTTTCAAGTTCTTCCATATTTTTCATGAATGAATCAAGAGGTGCAAGTGTTTCAGAAGATGAATTTTCAGTCAATTTATCTCTCTTTCAGGAAATTTTTAATAAATTGTGTTAACGCCTTTTTTAGTTAATTTTATTGTATCATAGGCTGGCATGACTATTTCTTCTTTTATAAGTTCATCAATAGCTTCATCAAAAACTTTTTTTTCTTTCGGATTAAGACTTGGGAAATATAACAGGCTAAGCCATCTTCCAGGAATAACATGATTTTCTTTGGCTTTTACATCTTTAAATTTTTTTAATATATCATTTTTTACTTTCTCTTTTGGTGTCCCTTTTTTATCAGGGTATATTTTATCAACACCTTTTTCAGTCAGCATAATACTATCCTGCACTGATGCTATAATGCCCTCTTCAATAAGTTCCTCAATAGCTTTTTCAAATACATTTTTCTCTGTTGAGTTGAGAAGTGGATAATAATGGAGATTAAACCATCTTGGTGGGATGGTATGATTCACTCCTGCATTTAATTCTATGAATTTATTTAAAATATCACTTTTTATCTTTTCAATTTCTTTACTCATTTTATATCTCCTTAAATTTGTATAAAAAGGCATAACGATAAGCTCAGCGGTTCGGTTTTGCTCCGCTGCGCTCCGCAAAACCGAACCGCTGGAGCGATTTATTATGCCTTATCAGCAAGTCAACGATTTTCATTTTCCAGCCATGCAACATCTGCGTTGTCTTTAGTACGGCATGCTTTTTTCTTATTTTGAAGAAGATGCTGACGGCTGATGACTTGTACCCTGATATCATCAACAACAATTTCTTCCCGCAGTGCCCATGCCTCTTCAAATGTCACTCTGTCAATTTAAGTCAGAATATCAATGCGTCTTGGAATAATTCCAATCTGGAAAATCAAATCGGGCTTTATAAGATCATCCGTTGTCAGATCAGAGAGCGGGGCTCCGAATTTTATCAAAGCTCTGATGATATTCTCCGCATTTTTCTCTGAACATCTTATCCAGAGGTCAATATCTCCGGTTGCTCTTACAAAGCCGTGAGCTGCCAAAGCATATGCTCCGACTACCAGATACTCAACCTTTTCCCCGTTGAATGCTGACAATATGTCTCGGAAGTCTGTGTTCAGCAATTGACTCTCCTTTGAATGCCCATGCGTCCAGTGCCAACTGCCACATCATGCCGATTCTTTCAGACGGTGTGGTGCTATACAGATCCGAATCACTGTCTTGTCCATGCAGAGTGATGATTCGGATAGGACGAATTCTTTCTTGCTTCATAGCAGTATTCCTATAACCTATATAAAACATTATAACATTTTGGCATATTGAGTCACTGACATAATTTTAATGGTTTTTATTTCAGTTGTTAGAATGAGGTAACTACCGCCGGATCACTTCACCTGTAAGGGCAAAATTGCAGTCATCACCTGACTTGTGGAAATATCGGATCAGTCTATCGTCAGAAGTTCCATTATTAAAAGTAAACTTTGCAGGAATCATTTTTAATAATGTCCCATCTGTTTTCTTTTCTGCCGGTTCTGCATTACAGTCAAAAGAAATTTCTTTTATATTTTCCCATGTATAGCTTACAACGGCTTCTCCTGCACGGGTAAATATTTTTTTACTATCAGGCTTAATTATTACTGAAGTATCTTTACAATCATTGACTTCTAACAAAATTTCTCCGGCAATTGTCATTTGTGAAAAAATAATCAGCAAAAACAATACGGTAAAAATAAATCTTTTTATTCTAAGTCTCCTTAATTAATTGTTAATTCAAGCTGTAAGGCATAACAACGAGGTAACCGGCGTAGGCGATAGCCCACGTCCGGTTGACCGCTTGGTTATGCTCCTCTTATAACGATTATCCAAAATATCTTTTTATGAGAGCAAGTATTTCAACAGGATGATATTTATGAGAAATAATGTGTATGCCTTCCCCCCTTAAATTTTTTAGTTCTTTTTCTTCAACATACACATTGATATGCGGCTGAAAATGTTCTCTGTGTGTCGGTTCATAATGAAACATCAGTTTGTTTTTATTAAAAAATATGTTGTAGTTGTAATAAATATAGTCATCCTTCATCTTGTCATAAAGGATATCTATCTCTATTACTACATTTTCCTTTGAGACAAGTTTCTTTCCATATGTATAACAGTCTGAATTTTTTGGCTCTCTTACACTTCCGCCTGCGAGCAGTTCTGTCTTTCTCTGGAAAAAGGCATTCAGGTGTCTGTCAAACAAACAGAATGTTTCTGTAAAATTTTCTGAGCAGATTTTATCTGTTTCCATTCAGTTGCTATTCCGTCAAATGGACATATTCATCTCTTTTCACATGTCTGTTCATGCTCTCTTCTATGGCTTTTAAAAGATCAATATTTCCTTTAAACTTTTCTCTCATTTCATTTGCGAACTGTTCCCGTTCAACAATGATTGTCTCTCCCCTGTCTTTTCTAAATAACGCTTTGATTTTAGATAAAATTTTCATACAACTATCCTCCTTTGATTCTGATAAAAGCGGCATAACGAATTATATACCGATCCTTACTACCGGACAAAAAATTGTAACATATTGATTTTATTAAATCTGATGAAACATGCCTTTATAATAAAAACAACAGGTTATAAAAAATTGTCCGGTAGTAAGATACCGATCAACATCAGGTCATGCCATTTTTTTGAAAAATTTACGGCAAATTGATTGGATCATTGAGAACTGCTTTTTCCTGAGAATTAAAAATATTATCTACTTTTACAGTCTCAATGTTTATATCATCTGTCCAAACATGACCTGTACCATTCTTTATTTCCAGTCCTTCAGTCCGTATCGGCTTAACAGATTCTGTAGATCTCCCGATTCCCGCATCTTACTTATTCCTTCTGACAGCAGTTTTGAATATTCGTCTGAGCGTGGATGTTTTCTTGAGAAGGCGGCAAAAAGTTTTTCAGGTTTGGTCAGATAACCTGCTTTCCGAATTTCGGCGGTCACACCGTTCATGCTTGCATAATAATCAATCACATTCTCATTGTCCGTAATCACATCCACTCTTCCCGCTACAAGTTTCTTCAGATTTCTTTCATAGGCATCATCACTTGCGATAAACTGAATCATGTTCCGGTTTTCAGCAATATAGGATTCAAGTCCGGGATATGTCTCTCCGATCACCAGTCCGAGTTTCATATTCCTAAGAGAGCGAACATCTTCATATTGCCATTTGTTTTCCCTTTTCACATAGAACACAAAAACATTTATTCCGATTTCTTCACTGACTATAGCCACTTTTTCAGGATCAAGTTCATCTATACGGGAACCGATTATCAGATTAAGACTGCCTTCATACAGCATCTTCATTGCTCTTATGTAAGGGATATTTTTTATTGTCAGTGAGTGTCCGGCTTTATTCAGAATAGTTCTGACCATTTCAATAGTATATCCGGGAGGTTCATTTCCTGTAGTGGCAAAATAAGGCATCCATCCTCCAGTGCCGACAGTGATTGTATCAGCAAATGATATTGTACGAAACAGGATGATAATCAGAATGATAAGTGTATATCCTGCTGTATTATAATATTTTTCAAACATGCCTTTCATAATTTCTCCTTCAACCTAAAATGATTAGGGCATAACCATTGATTATCAGGTCATTTTTCCCTGATAATACCCCCAAATACCGTTTATCAGGGAAAGTTTGCCTTGACAAATTTTCCCTTTTTAAATACTTCTCTTAATAACTGAATATACTTTATAAGGGCGGCTTATGTCAAGCGCAAAAAACAGAAAAATCATGGATGGGTCAGTGAGGTGATACGGATCTATAATACCGAGACCGGATTAAGAGATTTATCGTTTTTCATCATATGAAATCCCTTTATGATTCGGAAAACAGGGAATTTGAAATTGGACAGTGCACAGATCGAAAAGGACAGTGTGTTAAACCGGTTGATAATGTCATCCCTTCCGGGATTCTGATTTGTTTTTTCAGATTTTTTCTATAATAATATCAATCCTTACGGATTTTTCCCGTCCGTGTGTCAAACCCGAATCAACGGATTTGACACACTACCCAATTTTTCTGTCTGGAATCCCTTAGGGTTTTCAAAACCCTAAGGGATTATAACAAATTACTTTTATACAACCCTTTTAATGGAATTACCCCGCTGCTTTGATCCGCGCACGTTTGGAGCGGCGCAGTCCACGCCATGCAGCCTTGCGCAGTTCCTCTTCGGTTGCCTCAGATGCACCAATGCCTGCCAGATGTTTTTCCGCAGACACATCAGCCATTCGTGCCAGAGTTTCAATGGCTCCCAGACGCACATTTTCCGTCAATTGTGCATTCATGGCAATCTGAAAAACATTTTCTGTTTCACCAGATTGAAGCATACGGGGGAGAACAAGGCCCTGTCTGTGCATATCTTTTGCGGACTGAGGCAGAAGATTCTGAATATCTGTATATGCGGCAATCTTTCTGAACAGGCTGCGATCAGACAGGATATACTCCTCAATTTCCCTGAGAATATCCCCAGTTTCCGGTTGAGAGGAAAACAGCACTTCTGCGGCTGCTGTGCGCACTGCACTGTCCGGATCGCTTAGGTTTTCCCGGAGAAAATCTTTCACATTTCTGTCTTTTGCAAATGACTGCATTGCAGCCAGATTTTCACATCTCATGGTTGTGTAAAGGCTTTCATCAGGCCATGAACGGGCAGCAGACAGCAGCATTTCCAAAGACATTCCTGCTTTTTTTCCTGCCCATAGCAGGGTTTTCAGGCATGTGAATACAGGCTGTTCCACTGATTCATCTTCCATTCCCCTCTGAATGAAATTCTGCCGTGTTTTTTTCCATTCCTCATGCCAATGAGCAAACGCAGACGCGAGTGCATCTGCATGTTTTTCAGACAGTTTTCCTGCAAAACCCATAATTCTTGCACCCACGCGCACGGTTTCCGGGAAAAGACTGCCAATTGTATGCGCAGCAGCTTCCACTGGCAGAGGATCGCGTTGCAGCAGAGCGGTTTCCAATGCTTTCTGCACATGTGGCTGACACCGTGTCAAAACAGTAAGGATTTCAACTTCTTTTCCTGACATGCAGACCCGTTTGAGCGCGTCTTTGTCCAATGCAGGCCACTGACTTTGGAGAATGGCATAATCCGGAGCATAGTCTTCCGGCCCGCATATTCTGCGCGCGGCTGTGATTGCGCACAATACAGCAGCATAATTGTCATCCATGCGGATAATGCCAAGCAGCAGATCCCGGTTGGCCGGATCATCTTTGTATCCCAGCAAATCAATCGCGGTTTCCCGCACAGGCCGGTTCCGGTCTGCTGCACATTCCCGGATCAAATCCCAGCCTTTGGGAGTGTCAAACCAGCGCAGACCTTTGAGAGACATCTGCGCAAGTCCATGTCTTTCTTTATCTTTCGCATGTTTTTCCAGCAGGGAAAATATCTGATCTGCCCTGTCTGAACTTCGCATGTGTCCAATGGCTTCCAGCGCGCTTTCCTGCAAAGCATGGCCCTGTTCCGCAGCCAGTTTCAGCACCATTTCCAATGCACGTTCATCAGCCAGTTCTCCCAATGCAGACACAGCCCGCATCCGCATTCGGATGTCAGCCATCAAATCCACAGCCGCGAGCAGAATGCTGAGGCCCCGCCCGTTTCCTGCTTTGGCAAGTGCTTCTGCCGCCAGAAAACGGGTATCTGCATCTTTGTGTTCCAATGCCCGTTCCAGTGCATCTGCGGAACCTGCGCGTTTGCGCATCCGCCAGCCCAGTGCTTCCAAAACTGCATACCGCAGCGCAGGTTCCGGATGTGCAGCGAGTTCAGAAAGCAGGGAATCCGCAGCATGGGACTGTGACCAGCGCGCAGCAGGAATCAGTGGCAAAATCAAAGTGGTGTCATTCAGGCGCAGACTTTGCTTCAGGACTTTTGCCAGCACCTCATCATTTCTGGGATGCTGTTTTTCCAGCCATTTTCTGTCTGTTCTTTCCTCTTCCGGATCTTCCAATGGCTGATCATAACCGGAAATCATCAGCAGAGCGTTGAACGCGTGTTTTTTCCATTCCGGTTTTTCCATGAACTGAAGCAGACGCTCACTGTCAACGGGATTGCGGAAGGAGCCGACTCCGGAAAGCAGAAGATCAGCAGCGGCATTGCGGGCCGGATCATCTTCCACGCGATCCATGAAGGCAGCGGCTGCTCGTTTATCTCCGAATTGGAGCAAAGCGTCAATAATTTGCCGATCTTTGAGAACACTGTCTTTGACCGTGCGGGTTTCCCTCAGCAAAGCGCAAAGCGCATCAAAGGCTTCCGGAGCCTTGACTGTTCCCAAAGAAAGAGCGGCACGCACACGCACAGGCAGAAAACGGGAATGCAGCGCGTTCACAAGGGCAGCATGGGCATCTTTGTCCTGACTTTGGATTTCCGACAGCCAGTAAACAGCCTGAATGCGCAGCCTTTCGGACGCGGCTTCCAATGCCTCAGCAGCCACCTTTGCTTTGGGAATGCAGGTCATGCGCATTTGTGCAGCTTCGGTTTCCAAACCGTCAGTGCGGCTCATCATTGCATCCCGGATAAAGCTGTCTGCGGCTTCGGCAGACTGTTCTGCTGTCAGGAGTTTCAGGCCTGCAACGCCCATATCTGTATATCCTGATGCCAATGCCTCTGCTCCGGCAATCGCGGGAGAAGTTCCCAATTCCTGCAAATGCTCCAATGCCTGCACACGGATGGCCTGCACCGGATCACTCACACAGCGGAGAAAAACGGTCTGCGCGGCAGTGGCATAATCTGCACTGTTTTTTGCCATTTCCAGAATCCTGCGCATGGCTTTCTGCCGTATTCGGATAATATGCGGAGATACTTTCTGTTCTGTTTTTCCGCTCTGCTCCCGCGCCAGTCCCACGCAGGCTCCAAAGCAGATTTGCGCGAGATACGCAGGATCTACTTTTGCTTTTCTCTGCACTGCTTTTGCCCCGGCTTTTCCGCAGATTTCCATTTCTTTGGCATAACGGGCGGAAAACACAGGCCAGGCTTGTTGCCATGCCTGATCTTTTTCTTCATTGAGCAGCCAGAGCATATCTGCACAGCGTCCCCGTATGCGGGAATCCGCAAAGAAAAGCAGATTTGCCATATCGCTGATTGCATCAGCAGGAATCTGCCAGCGCGTATCCTCACTTTTTTCATTGACCAGATCTGAAACAAATGCGGAAAATTTTGCATCATCTCCGAATGCAGACAAAGCAGACACTGCTTTGAGGCGTATATCAGGATTTCGGGCAGAAAGACAGGCCAGACAACGGGCAGGATGATCTTTGTTTTCTGCCATTTCCCGCAGCATCATGGCAATCAAAGCACAGCGTTCCATTGCAGGATTTCCGCTGTCCAGAAAAGAGAGAAGACAGTCTTCCTGTGCAATTGCAGTGTCAGTGTCTTTTTTGGATTCCCCGTCCAGAGCCAACGCGGCTGCCAATAATTGGGAACCGCTAAGAACAGCAATGGTTTCTGCAGAAAATACAGCAGTTTTGACAGAACTGCGACCGCATAAGGCCAGTCCAAAAGCTGCAAATGCACGCACTGCCGGATCATTGTGTTTCAGTGCTGATTCCAGCAGATCTTCCCTGTCCTGCGGACAGGATCGGGCCAGTGCATAAGATGCTGCTTTTCTTAAAGATGGAAGGGGATTTTGCAGCAGAGGAATCAAATCATCTGTGCAGCCCGGATTACCGAGTTCTGCCAGTCCTTCCAATGCCTTTTCCACAGATGCAGTCCATTGGGATTTTTCCTCTTTTTCACGGGGCATTTCGCTGCGGATAATGTCCAGCAAAGGGGCAAGTGCTGCACTGTCTCCGTGCCGCGCGCGTGCAGCCGCTGCTCCGGCCTGTATTTCCCGATGCGGACTGCTCAATGCACATTGCAGAGATTCTTTGTCTTCCAAATCAATCAGCGCGTCCAAAGCGCGAACACGGATAGCCCGGTCTTTGTCATCCAAAAATCTGGCAATGCGTTCCTGTGCAGATTTTGTTTTCCTGCTGATAAGTTGCAGCAGCGCGGCCATGCGAATATCTGCAAAATCCGATGTCTGCGCCATATCCAGAGGAGAAAGATCGCTTTCCTTTGTTCTTTCCAGCGCGTAATCCAATGCAGATTTGCGCAGTGCGGGATCAGGATCATTCATCAGCACGGACAGAATTTCTCCGGCCCAGGGCGCGGGTTCCCGTGCCATGATTTCGGTCAGGCACTCCCGCCGAATATCCGGATGACGGCTGTTCAGCACAAAACGCAAAGAATCCTGAACAGTTTTGCCTAATTTCAGATTGAGAACCGCCTTGAATGCCTCAGAGCGGAGTTTGGGAGCAGAATCATTGAGTATTTGCAGCAGCAGATCGCGGGCGTTTTCTGCAATGCCATCTTTTGCTTTGCGGATTTCGGCACTGAGCAGCCGAAGAGAGCGGGTGCGCACATCCTCATGTGCAGAGCCAAGTCCCTCACGCGCTGCGGACAATGGCTGGTGCGCATACACGGCTGTAAGTGCAGAAAAAGCCGCGTCCCGCACTTCAGCAGTATCTTCATTGAGAAAAGTGCGCACCAGCCGGATACTTCCGGGATCAGCCAGCAAAGCAAGACTGCGGCAGACAGCAGCACGTATTCCTGCATCCGGTTCCCTGCTTAACTGCAGCAGCAGACCAAAGGCACGGGTATCACCCAAATGTGCCAGTGCCTGCGCTCCGGCCAGGCAAATATCAGGAGAACGGGATGACATGGCCTGCAAAAGCGGCGCATCATCACCCGGCTCCAGTTTTGCACTTTTTACGGCTTTTATTTTGGGCAGAGCCGGGGCTTTTTCCTTTTTTGCCGTCTGAAACACATCGCAGGTTTCCATTTCAAATAACTGGCGGTGTATATCTGCATCACGGGAACGCAGAATATCCGCAAGATTTTTTTTGGCAGACAGGGTAAGCAGAAATGCGGTTTTTCGCACAGATGCGTCTGCATCTTCGCACATGCGCCGCAGAGCAGACTGCACAGGAAAAAGGTCAAGAAAATTGCGCTGAAACACGCGAATCAGTGCAAAACGCCGGATGTCTGCATGTTTGGATCGCAGAACATCCAAATTCCCGTCCGGAGCATTTTCCGGCCCGGTTTTTTCCAAAGAATGCAAAGCAGCATGGCGAATGTCAAAGGTGTCTGAATCTGCTGCTTTGCGCAGATGCAGCCGTGCCTGTTCATTGGAAACCGCAGATTCTTCCAATGCACGCACGGCAATAACACCAATGTCCGCCCTGCCAGTGCCAATGGCAAGAAGCAGAGGACGGAGATCCGCAGCCCCGCAGAGTTTCCGCAATCCGGAAAGTGCCTCTGTGCGCACAGCTTCTGCCTGATGCTGCAGAATTTTTTCCAGCAATGGAACAGCAAAGGGAAGTCCTGAATCTCCCAGCAGACGCGCTGCGGTTTTCTGCAAGCCCGGATCGCTTTCTGCCTGAATTCGCTCCGCTATCATGGCAAGGGATCGTTTATCCCCGTATTCCGCAAGCGTGCGCAGCGATTTCTCCCGAATGCCCGGATCAGGATCATTGCTTTCATGCTCCGCAAGTGCATATGCGTCTCGTATGCGAAGAGACAGTTCCCCGAATTTTCCTTCTGTATCCAGCGGATAACAGCGGATTCCATTGTCTTTGCACGCGGCTGCAATATGCAGTTGCTGACCAATGTTCACAAGAGCAAGGGCCGTAACCTCGCCCAGTCCCTCTTTCAGTGTGACAGGCCGGGCATTGCCGGGACGGGGCCATGCTTTCAGGCACTTGTCCGCACCGCCGGAATAAAAACGTGCCGGGCCTGAAACAAGTGCCTGCACTCTGTCTGAATGTCCCCCGCCCCGCGCCCGGTCTTCTGGCTCCAGTTTTCCCCTTGCAGGTGTAAGGAAAAATCCCTGATCTGTTCCAGCGGAAACAAAACGCGGTTCTCCGGGTTCAAACACCAGCGCAGTAACCGCGCCCCGGTGAATCTGCGCGGATTCAGAGAGCATAAAACCGGCTTTGTCTTCACATTCAAAAACAGAAATCACACCCGCAGAATCACCGACTGCAAACCAGTTGCCGCTTTCATGTGCTGCAAGCACAAGTCCTTTTTCTGCAAGGTCAATCTGCTGCACCACAGCGGCTTTTTTGCAGGACAGAATCAGCACCTGCTTTCCGGCCAGCACTGCCAATCGCTCTTGGGAAAGCAAAGCCAGTGCAGTGGCAGGTTCAGACAATTCCGGCCCGATGGCCTCTGTTTTGCCTTTGAGCGTGCAGGTATAAATCCGGGCATCATCCCCGGCTGCCCAGATCCGCTCCTTTTCCGCACCCAGAGCAGTCACACCGCATTTTAATGAAATCTGGTGCAGACTGAGCTTGTCCATATCCACAGCCCAAAGTCCCATTGGCTGTTTTTCCGGATGCCGGACTGCCAGATACAGCAGATGTCCGCATCCTTCCAATGCCTGAATATCGCCGCGATACGGAAGATATTTTTCTGTGTTCATCATGGCCCCCATTCATTTTGTATGAGGAAATACAGTATGTTCATTAACTCTTGTCCTTTGTGAACAGCAGGTGCAGGTGCAAAAAACCGCTCCGCTTAATTTTTGCACTCCTCCATCCGGTTTTGCAGAGGACAAAAATTGGTAAAAAAACTATAATCATGGTTCAGAACTGACTGTCATCTTATAACTGCGGAATTTTGGATAAGAAAGGATTGCAGCAAATATGAACAATCCCTTCTTATCTGAAATCCCTGCAGTTTTGCAGCAAAGATGGCGGGTTACGCTCACGCTACATCCGCCCTGCGTACTGGAAGCTTATGCTGCTTTTATACCTGAAAATTTATGGTTGACTATTTACTCAGTCCAAGAGGATCGGGCTTACGATGATATTGTCTCTGCTTCTGTTTTTTGGCAATTCAGCAGAAATATTTCTTCATTGTATGTTTTTGAATCACTGTATTTCCAGCCGTAACAGTCACAAACCGCGTTATCAAGTTTTTTGTGCAGTTTTGAAAGATTGCCTGAAGGTTCATCGAAAAATTTATTATACAGAACGGTTATTGAACATTTCCGGGAAATGGCTTCTTCCGTCCTGAATTTTTCAAGTTCTTTCATTATCTCTCTGACTTTTTCTTTGCTGCTTTCTTTTGCATTGTTCGGGAACGGGAAGGTTTCAAAACACGTTGCTGTCCATTCGCTTAAATTTTTGCAATATGATGAATTATTTGATAAGTTCGAGT
>CAZHPS010000179.1:0-12164 GCA_964534335.1 uncultured Desulfobacterales bacterium | reverse complement strand
AATCCCGGTTCAGACAATGTGCAGACTGTCTGAACCCGGATTTGTCTGATTATTCTGATTTGTCTGATTAAGGTCCGGATAAAATCAGGGTAATCAGAGAAATCAGACGAATCACAGTTCAGACAGTCCTGCAAATCCTTTAATCCTGTGAATCCCGGTTCAGACAACCTACCTGCTGACCTGGGGAGAGAGAACCAGCCGAAAACCGATGTTGTTACGCCGGTTAGACGGCGAACCTTCAGATCGGAAGGCCGATCTACAGTCCGCTGCGTAACTGGTCCAAGCACGGCCCCGTAGAACACGGTAGGTTCCTGTACTTGGGCCGGTAGGATTCGTCACAGATGCCGTTGAATAGTTTTGGTACCAATCCTGGCACCATTCCCCAACATTGCCTGACATATCATACAAACCATAAGCATTAGGCTGTTTTTGCGCAACCGGATGAGTTCCTTGTCCATAATAATTCGGCATATAGGTGACAGCCGAATTGCCACCATACCATCCGATGGCATCCAAATTGGGATCAAGCGGTGTGGTTCCGGTATTGGTAATGGGGCCGTTGTAAAAAGCCGTTGTGCTTCCTGCCCGTGCCGCATACTCCCACTGTGCATCGGTTGGCAGCCAGTATGTGCCTTCCCCTCTGGCATTCAGTGCGGTTATGAAAGTCTGAACATCATACCAACTTACTTTCTCCACCGGGCAGTTGTCCCCGCACGCACTGAAATACGAGGGACTGGTTCCCATGACATCCCGCCACTGCTTCTGCGTAACCTCTGTGGTCTGCATGTAAAAATCACTGGTCAGTGTCACCTGATGCTGGATTTCGTCACTGTCCCTTCCGAGTTCTGTTGTGGGACTGCCCATGATAAATGTCCCGGCAGGAATGCGCACAAAGGTCATGCCCAGGGAATTGGGAATGGTGTTTATTATTCCAGCCAGCACCTGCAAAGCAGCCACCGCATCCCCCAGATCCGCACCTGCGATTACCCGAATACTGGCCGCAGCCTGCAAAGCGAGAATGGCATCATCCATCTCCACTTTTTGGTTATTGTTTACATCCCCGGTCAGCGCAGCCGCATAGGAAAGCGGCAGCACCAGACACACCGCAGCCAGTGCAAAAATCATACATCGTTTCATAAACACTCCTTTTTCTGTTCGTCCGAACAGCGGAAAATCTCATAAAATACCTGTTTCCACGCTCAGCGTCAATGCCTTTTCCCACTCGTTCCCACGCTCCGCGTTCTGTGAGTATTCCTGTGAGTGTACGGCATATGACGCAGAGCGTCATGCCTGCATTCCCACGCAAAGCGTGGGAACGAGATAACGAGATAAACCCTAAGGGTTTCAAAATCATTAGGGTTTGATGCTGTAAATCCCGGTTAATCCATTAATCCTGTGAATCCAGGTTCAGACAGTGATGCAGGGCGGCATTCCCACGCAAAGCGTGGGAACGAGATCAACTGAACGAGATTAAAGGATAATCTGGAATATGGCAAGAAAAAAATCCGGGAAGGACTGCCAGACTGAAAGTTTGGCTGGGGCAGTGGACAGACTCCCAAAACAAAAAAACTGCTTGACCCGGAAGGCATTCACTGTATAAGGCATTTGCAGGATAATTGAATAAAATATTTTTCAGGAGGTATTGATATATGAATCTGCGAACATGCGTGGCTCCCCCCGGCCACTTTGTCTGGGGTATACACAGACCGCATTTCCGGTCTGAAAATTTCCGTGAACACGAAAGCATATATAATCTGGGCATTTTCAAAGATGGAAGCATCTGTGACAACCGGGCGAATTTTCCCAATGACACTGTACAGGAAAATCAGGCTGATCCCATTTATGAAATTCCCAATCCCTTTCCTTTCCGTGGAACCACTTATATTATCAAAAGTGCTGCTGACCGGAATGCGGCAAATCCTTCGGCCATCCGGCTGCCGGAGCGGACTGCCCTGTCCCTGTCTGAAATCCTCCGGCAGTGGCAGGGAAAAGATTTGACAGGAGAAAAAACAGATGCTTTTTTTCATCTGCTTCCTGTTCCCCTTATGCTTGCTTTGGCCGCCAATTCCACAGATCCGGAAGATCTGACCCGCATTGCGGATTTCTGCTGTGAGTTTGTCCGTGATCCCAAAAGCCGGCGGCCTGTGGGACTGGTTTATGACAAAGATGCACAGGGCAGAGTCAGACCCAGAATTAAAAACCATGATCTGTGTGAAGTATTAGCCAACAATATTTTTCTGCCTGACGATTATAAAGAAGTCATGGTGCTGCGTCCCGGTGTTCAGGGAAACAGTGAAATCATGGGAGAATGGCGGGAACAAAGCCATGTGTTTGAATATCTGCGGCGCAACAGTTATATTCCCTGGGGACATTATGCCGCAAATATGGCAAATGATGCTGTCCGTTACCGTGTCTGTGATCTGACATCAGAAGATATGCAGGGAATGCGGCATCTGTATTATCAGCGCACCTATGCGCGTCTGGCAGAAGAACTTGAAATTCCTGTTCCGGCAGGAAAAAGAACACTGACAGTTGACGAACTGGAAGATTTGCGGAAAAGGATTTGTGACCGACTCGCCTCTGACAAAAAAAAGCAACTGACCTTCAACTCCACACTGTGGGGATGGAATTTCGGATTTGACTATTCGCCCAGCGGATACCGGCTTCATGCTTCCCATCAGCAGATTCATCAGCAGTATGCCATGATTCCTTCGGAAATTTCCGCAGCAAATCCCCAAACAGCAGGTGATGCAAAAATTCCTGCCTTTGCCTTTGGAGACCTGATTGCGGAGTTTATCCGCACCTACCGGGAGCAGACAGGCATGGATTTTTTTGATGCCTGCATAAAGGCTTTGGGGAACAATACACGCACAGACGGCAGACAGGACAGGGAACAGTCCCTTGTGATTTATGAAGATGACCATGTTCTGCTTTTTGTTCCCAAAGCCCAGACTTCCCAGTGGGAACTGCAGCTTATGGCAAAAAAAGCAGGCAATATTCTGGAGGCTGATACTAAAACCCGCACATCTCTGGATCAGTCCATGCACATGGCAGTTCAGGTTCTGGAAAATTTGGGAGCCAGGATGATTACCCATATAGAGGCATCCAAACGATTTGATGCAGGAAATACTGGACAGCGGCTTCTTTACTGCTTTCTGCCCAAACTTCCCTATTCTCCGGGTTCCTTTACCGAGGCTCAGTTGCGCTGGATCAGCGGTCATTATCCCGAAGATTTTGCCGCTCTGTGCAGAAACTGTCTGCCAAAATAAAAAAACATGTTTATTGTTTAAGGATTTATTCTGCTGAATTTTAAATATTTGATATTTATTGATTTTTATATTATCAAAACAAACCGGTTTCTGTAAAATCAGATAGTTGAATTCAGCAGACTAAGTCCTGATATTTCTGAAATACCTTCAATATGAGAAAATATTCCTTTATTTGCAGATAAGAATCACTTCTCCTTTTCTGGCTGACCAGACACAGACACCTTCCCTTTGTCTTTTATTATTTCTTTATATGTAAATATAATAATAATAAGGGCTGTCAATTTTGTTCATAACTTTTTATTATACTGATTTTGTTTGTTTTTAACGCAAAAGTTATGAACAATCGATTGTTCATAACTATGGACTTATGAACAATCCGGAAAAAATTGTTCATAAGTATGTGAGTTATGAACAATCGATTGTTCATAACTTTTTATTATACTGATTTTATTTTATTTTTTATCAGGTACTCATGACCATCGATTGTTCATAACTTTTTATCATACTGATTTTGTTCATTTTCTGTTTGGGCATTTATGAGCATTAAGAGCATAATTCTTCGTAAATCCGGACCAGTTTTGAACATTGGACTTTTTTTGTTTAAAACTTTTTATCATTCTGATTTTACTGTTTTTAAATACAAAAATTGTGAAAACCGGCAATTTTGCCACAAAAGTTATGAACAATTGATTGTTCATAACTTTTTATTATACTGATTTTGTTTGATTTTTTATCAGACAATCATGTTCATCGATTGTTCATAACTTTTTATCATACTGATTTTGTTAATTTTTTATTCTGGGAATTATGAGAATTAAAAACATAAATCCGGCTAGTTTTGAACATGGAATATTTTTTTGTTCAAAACTTTTTATCATTTTGATTTTACTGTTTTTAATATAAAAATTGTGAAAAAAACTGTTTCTGTTCCGGAGTTATGAACAATCGATTGTTCATAACTTTTTATCCTTCTGATTTTAATGTAAAAATTGTATCACCGGATTGTTCATAACTTTTTATCCTTCTGATTTTATTTATCTTTGATTCTGACAATTATGAGCATTAAGAACAAAACTGTTCATAAGTCCGGTTCGGCCCCGGAGTTATGAACAACCGATTGTTCATAATTTTTTATCATTCTGATTTTAATGCAAAAATTGCATTACAGGATTGTTCATAACTTTTTATAATACTGATATTGTTAATTTTTTATTCAGGCAATTATGAGCATTAAGAATAAAACCTTAATAAACCCGGACTTGTTTACAGAGTTGTTGACAAAGTTCTGAACAATGGTAAAAACAGATACGGTTTTGCCGTATCAAACGGTATATGTATCATAATTTGGGAAAGAGAGGTATTTTGTGGAAGAGAGAATTGTCAAAAAGCTGGAACTTGATAACGGACTGGTCCTGAAAATAGTGGATGAATCCAAAAAACTGGTGGGAGACCGCTGGGTGGTCAGATGCACGGCCCGGATTGATATCCCGGCAGATTGTTTGAAAAATCAGGAAAACGGGCCAAATCCGGAACAGATCCGGGCGGCTTTGGGGGATACCGTTTGTTTTGAACAGAAACGGGAACGCAATTTTATCGGAGAAAAGGAAAAGGATGCTGTGTTTGATTCCTTATGTTCATTTTTTCTGGACACCAATCTTTCCTACCTGGCCCATCCGGAATTCGGGACAAAATTCATTTTAAAAAAATACAGGGAATATCGCAGCGATTACCGGAGAATTGCACAGAGCTGATTTGCTGCCCATTTTTGCTGTATCCGGGAGCCTCCGTGCCATGAATTTCATGGCACGGAAGTCCCGAACTGAAAATTTGGAAGTGTGAAATTCAGTCCGGAATTCCGGGAAAAATGCCTGTGATCTGAGCCTGCTGTTTTCAGACCTTTCCGGAGTCATATTTCCGCAGGAATTGGGGATTGTGTGATTTTTACATGCTTATTTATGATTTTACTTGATTTATGGACAATGATTGTATAAATTCCCTTATATGGAAAAAATGGCGATTTTTCAACTTCGGAAATATTATTATGTGAGAACATGGTAAATGTAATAAAAATAATATATTCGGGGTGTCTTTCTTTTGCAGTTCTGATGTGGATGCTTGTTTTGTCCGCGCCGGTTCATGCAAACATCTATATGTACGTAGATGAAAACGGTGTCATGCACTTCACCAATGCGCCCACATCCTCCCGGTACAAACTTTACATGCGGGGGCAGACTGATGTGGGAACCTATTATTCCTCCGACAAATATGATCATTATATATCCGTGGCTGCGGAAACCTATGGAGTGTCATTTCCTCTGGTAAAAGCAGTCATCAAGGTGGAATCCAATTTTAATCCCAGGGCAGTTTCCCCCAAAGGAGCGCAGGGACTGATGCAGATTATGCCCGGAACCGCCAAAATTCTGAAAGTCTATGATCCTTTTGATCCCTGGGAAAATATCATGGGCGGAACCCGTTACCTGCGGATGCTTCTGGACCGTTTTGACGGAAAGCTGAAACTGGCCCTTGCCGGTTACAATGCCGGTCCTCTGAATGTGGAACAGTACAAAGGCGTTCCGCCTTTCAAAGAAACCCAGGATTATGTTGACAGAGTCATAAAATACTACCGTCACATGAAAAACAATTCCTGAATCTGAGAAAATTTCAGCACCTGCTCGCTGACAGTCAGAAGCAAGTCCGCATAAGTTTTCGGAAAAATCCGGTTTTTTGAATACCCGATAATTTTCTTATTTCCCTCCTGCTTTTTCCAGCAATCTATTCCCCGGAGGATATATGACCCATGAAGAGAAACTTGGGTTGATTGAGCGATATTTACATGCTTACAACACTTTCGATACGGAAGGCATGTTGGCGGTAATTCACCCGGATATTGTGTTTAAAAATATATCTTGCGGTGAGGTTAACGCCACTGCATCCGGAAAGGATGAGATGCGCAGACTTGCTGAACAGTCAAAAGATTTGTTTATATCCCGCAGGCAAACAGTGACACACTTCGAGGCAAATGACGATCAGGCATCTGCTGATGTTGCCTTCACAGGTGTGCTTGCTGCTGACCTGCCGAATGGGATGAAAAAGGGAGAAACTCTAAAACTTACTGGCCGATCTGAATTCAGATTCAGAGATGGAAAGATATGCAAAATTACAGATATTTCCTGATGCAGTTACCAAAATTGACTGCATAACCAGTCAGTTAACCGGATCTGTGCAAAAAAGGTGCAATTTCACGTTATGAAAATCACCGATGAAATTTTTCAGGTCGGCGGAAGCGGACTGACCTCTCCAGAGGATGCTGCCATTTACCTGATCTGCTTTGACGGTCATGCGGCTTTGGTGGATGCGGGATGTGGAAATTCCCCGGACAGACTTCTTGCCAATATCGGTTCGCATGGTGTTTTGCCGGAGCAGATAAAATGTCTGCTGCTGACACACTGCCATTTTGATCATACGGGCGGAGCTGCTTTTCTGCGGGAACATCTGGGATGTCATGTTGTTATGCACGAATCAGATGCCCGTTTTCTGGAAGATGGAAACAGTTCCGTTACAGCAGCTTCGTGGTACGGGGCATGTATAAAATCCTGCACGGTGGACAGGAAAATCTCAGGAAGCCGGGAAGATATTTTTTTGGGAAATCGGAGCATTCAGGCCATCCATATTCCGGGGCATTCTCCGGGATCACTTGCATTTTTTACAGAATCCTGCGGACTGAAAGTGCTTTTCGGGCAGGATGTTCACGGCCCGCTTTCCCCTGCACTTTTGTCCAGCGAAAGCCATTACCGGAAATCTCTGGAACTTCTGCTTTCTCTGGAAGCCGATATTCTCTGCGAAGGGCATTACGGGGTTTTCAGAGGAAAGGAAGCAGTGGCAAAATTTATCCGTTCTTTTCTGAACAGGCAGTGCCAAAACTGAGGCGATTTCCAGAAACAAAAGTAGCATAAGCTTCCAGCTTGTGCCGTGAACCGAACAGGTATATTTGTTTTAAGAAATCACCTGAAGGCCGGATTAGCGTCATCAGGTCACCTGTTTTTCTTTACCCCCTCTCTTCTGCCAGGGCTGTTAAGTTCTCATTCCCCTCTTGAGAGGGGATAAAGGGGTGTGTCCGGAATAGCGCACACCCAAAACACACCCCTGCCCCTCTCAAGAGGGGATTTCTTAAAGAACTTAACAGCCCTGCCTCTCTTCTGCTGCTTCCCCTTTTTCCACAAAAGCCGCAATCTGCCGATACGCGTTCCGGAATGCCAAAACCATTTTTTCAAGCTGTATATATAAAGGATCATCCTGCCCCAGGGCGTCAGCAGATTTTTCCAGTATTTTCTCCACTGATTCCAGCAGTTCCCCTGTTTCCTGCACAAGACCGGTGCGTTTCCCCTGCTTTTCCCTTTCTCCGGAAACCAGGGGGCGCAGGCGCATGATCAGATATTCCACCAGCAAATCTCTCGGCCTGCTTTGTTCTTCGGATATTTCATCCAGAACCCGGAGGGTTTTCCGGCTCAGCACAAAGGTTTTGGGAATTCTTGTTTTCCGTTGGGAATCATGCACAGGTATTTCCCCGGCCATAATCCGTAATGTTTTTTCATCCTCGGCCAGATGATCCAAAAGGGATTTCTGCCTGATCCCCATATGTGCGGAAACAGTGCTGATTATCCTGATAGCCTCCGGGCTGAGTCTGAATGTGGCCCGTACCGACTGATTTCCCATCAGCTCTGATGCGGATGTGCCGGGCAGGGAACTGTTCCTGTCTTTTGTTTTTTTTCTGCTGTTTTCCATAACTATCCATCCTTTCACAGAAAAAATACATTGTATTACTTTTTTGCCTTTTGTCTGAATAATAATATATTTTTTTGTTAATATCAATCTTGACATTGAAAAAATCGTTTTTATTTTTTCTGTCAAAAGAAGTCTGATGCAAAAATTAAAAAATAAAACCGAATCGGAACAGATAAATTTTCACAAAGGAGGAACAGTGATGACATACAGGAGCTTGTTTGATTTTCCGGCTGTAAGGAATCCCTTTGCGGAACTGGCTCAGATGAAAAGGGAAATGGATCGTCTTTTCGGAAATATTCCCAGCAGATCCGGCGCAGGTGTGTATCCTCTGCTGAATCTGACGGAAAACAGTGACAGTTATTTTGTCAGGGCAGAACTTCCGGGAACAGAGACAGAGGATTTGAACATTCAGGCAACAATGAACAGTCTTGCCATATCCGGTGAAAGGAAAATTTCTGCGGAAGGTGAGAATGTGAAATACCACAGAAGGGAACGGGAGGCAGGCAGATTTTCCAGAATTGTCCAACTGCCTGAAGCTGTGAGTCCGGAAAAGATTGAAGCCAGGATGCAAAACGGTGTACTCACTGTGATTATTCCCAAGTCAGAGGCAGCAAAACCCAGACAGATTAAAGTGAAATAACTGCTGTTACAATTGAGAGCAGCGGTTTTTGCCCGGAGTGCAAAAATTGAGCGAAGCGGTTTTGCATATCTTAAGGACTAAAGTTGATGAAAATACTGTTGATTTGCCAACTTTGATTTTATGAGTTGAAGTGTGCAGAAAAACCGGATTTTTTTTGGAAAAATCCGGTTTTTGCAAATCACAGATTCAGGACTGACAGAATACTGTATTATACGGATGTTTTTCATATAAGGAGGAAACAGCAATGGCAGAGAAAGAACTTCAGGCAAAGGAAAAACAGGCTGTGGCAGGTACTGCGGAGCAGACAAAACCCGGAGCGGTCTTTTCTCCGAATGTTGACATTTTTGAGACTGAACATCAAATCGTGGTGCTGGCCGATATGCCGGGCGTAAAGCCGGAACATCTGGATATTGATCTGCGGGAAAATGTGCTGACAATCTCAGGAGACATTGCCCCGTTTGAGGGAGCGGATGAACAGGATGTTCTCATTGAGTATGAAGTGGGAAAGTATCAGCGTCAGTTCACCCTTTCGGAAGTCATTGACCAGAGCCGGATTGAGGCAAAGCTGGACAAAGGGGTTCTGCGTCTGGCCCTGCCCAAGATGGAAAAGGCCAAACCCAGAAAAATCAGCGTGAAGGCTGCTTAAAAACAAAGGCGGAACTGCGCAGGTTTATGCACAGGATTTTTTGATATTCTGAAGCAATCATTTTAAAATTCATTTGAAACAAAGGAGGTGCAGTATGTTTCAACTGATACCCTGGAAAAAGAAACAGGAAAACACAGTGGCACAGTCCGGAAAAGAACCCGGTTCCCTGTTTGAGCGTTTTTTTGACAATGATTTCTTCCCCATGTCGGAAAATCTGTTTGAAAGCGGTTTCCATCCCAAAGTTGATGTAACAGAAGGGAAGAAAGATATTACGGTCAAGGCTGAAATACCGGGTGTTGATGCAAAAGACCTTGATATATCTGTAAACGGCAGACTGCTTACCATAAAAGGGGAGAAAAAGCAGGAAAAAGAGGAGAAGGACAAAAACTGCCACCGCATTGAACGCTCCTACGGATATTTCAGCAGGACTGTGGAACTTCCGTCAGAGGTGGATGATACAGACGCGGATGCATCTTACAAAAAAGGTGTGCTGCAGATTGTTCTGAAAAAGACCAAAGAATCTGAAACACGCAAAATCGAAGTCAAGGCAGTGTAAAAAAGGATTTGCTGTATCCGTATCCGCTCATGTTCACGGATGCGGATACAGCAGGCCGTCAACACTAACACAGAATTGCGGAAATGCACAGATCATAAACATAAAAGAGGAGGATGGAAAATGATATACAGAAGATTGTTTGATTTGCCCGCACGGGGCTGGAAAAATCCCTTTGAGGAACTGGAAGTCATGAGAAAAAGGATGGAGGGGCTGATGGAAAATTTCACAGGCAGAGCAGCTTCCCAAGGGCTCCGTGCCGGTGTGTTCCCCTCCCTGAATCTGACCGAGGACAAGGACAACTATTATGTGCGCGCAGAGCTTCCCGGTCTGGATACCGCAGATTTGGATATTCAGGCCACAGTGAACAGCCTGGCAATTTCCGGGGAAAGAAAGATTCCCGCAGAAGGGGAAAATGTGCGTTACCACAGAAAGGAAAGGGAATCCGGCAGATTTTCCCGTGTGATCAATCTGCCTGAGGCTGTGGATACGGACAAAATCAGTGCGGGACTCAGCAACGGCATTCTGACTGTCACCGTGCCAAAGTCGGAAGTTGCCAAACCCCGGCAGATCAAAGTAAAGTGAACTGACAGGGAAAGGAGGGAATCGCGATGAGTGAGAAGGAACTTCAGGTACAGGAAAAACAGCAGATGGCAAGTCCTGCGGAGCAGACCAGGCCCGGTATGGTGTTCACTCCTGCTGTGGATATATTTGAGACGGAAAAAGAACTGGTGCTGCTCGCGGATATGCCGGGCGTAAAAACAGAAGATCTGGATATTGATCTGCGGGAAAACACCCTGAGTCTGTCCGGCGAAGTGCGCCCCTTTGAAGGCGCGAATGAGCAGAATGTTCTTGCCGAGTATGCAGTGGGCAAATATTACCGGCAGTTCACACTTTCCGAGGTTATTGATCAGGAAAGGATTGATGCAAAATTGGACAAAGGGGTTCTGCGTCTGACTCTGCCCAAAGTGGAAAAGGCCAAACCGCGCAAGATTGCTATAAAAGCAGGATAATGGCAAACCGCTTTCAGAGAATGAAGATGCCTGTTTTTTACCACGAAATACACGAAACCCGCGAAAAAAACAGGAGGTGAAAGCGAATCAGGATAACAAATTTTTTCATCTGTTCATTTACCAAAACAGCGGGCGTTTGCCCGCTGTTTTGTTTGTATGGCTCAACCGTGGAAAACTGAGACTGCTTATCTTTACATTGCAGACAGCATATGCAATTATAATACCAATTCGCCATTGATTCTATACAATAAAGCCATATTTTTCTGTTTGATTACAATGTATTATTTTTTTCAAAGGCACATTTTAAACGGTGATTTGGTATAATACCAATTCGCCATTGATTTGAATACAATATTGTCAGCTTTTCCGCTGTTCAGCGTGTGCAAAAAAACAATGTCGAACCGGTATAATTAATTCAATTCATGAAATTTTTTGTTAAGTGGTTGTAAGAAAATAACCCGTACAATTTTCCTGCCCGGAACCATAATGGATTTGGGAACTGCTGATATACCGGTTTTGGGGTTCAGGTGTTCAGGTTTAAGGATTTGCCGGTTTCATCAGAACTGCCCTGCCTGACACCCGAAACCTGAAAGCAATGGTATTTTTAAGAAGTTCAAATTCCCTAATGGTTTTTTAAATTTTATTTTGATAGGTATAATGTTTCAACTTTGGTTTTTTCGAAAACCGGAACATATTCCCATAACCCTGTTCCCAAAGCCTTTGCCTGCCGTCAGGAACATCTTTTTTTTGCCTGTCCAAAGGGTTTTTCAGGTCAGAAAAGATGAATTTTTTCCGTCCGTACCGCACTGCAAAAATCATGCCCAAAAAAACCAAAGTTGAAACATTATATAAACAATATGAAATGTTATTGAATTTCATGCCGACTCAGTCCTGTTTGGGCAGACCCATCGAATTGTATCTTATCGATATTTTGAATGCCATCCTTTATACAGTGCGCTCCGGTTGCACCTGGCGGATGATGCCGGCTGATTTTCCTCCCTGGCAGACTGTCTGTTATCATTTTAATAACTGATGTTACGCCACACTTCAAAAAATCAGCATGCTGCCGCAGACGCCGTCATACCGGTGAAAACCGGAATCCGGTTATTCCGGACAGTTCCGGATACCGGCTTTCACCAGTATGACGATTCAGCGTAACATCATATTATAATTCGGGATTATCAGCATGAAGAGTTTTTCTATAATAATTACACCCATTCCGGGGTTGGAAAAATCCCGAAAGGGATGATATTATTATAGA
>CAZHPS010000178.1:0-12307 GCA_964534335.1 uncultured Desulfobacterales bacterium | reverse complement strand
CTCTGTGGGAAACCGAATCATAAGTATATTTTCAATGGAGAATTGGTATTATATCCGGTGACAGGCCACCAGATGTTTTTCCCCTTCTGTACCGGGAGCAGGCTGCAAAAGCGGTTCTTCCTGACTGCACTGTTCAATGGCAATGGGGCAGCGTGTACGGAAGCGGCAGCCGGATGGCGGACGGATGGGGGACGGAATATCGCCAGCCAAAACCTGTTTTTCCTTCCGGGTCAGGGGATTGGGATCCGGAATTGCGGAGATCAGAGCCTTTGTGTAAGGATGAAGCGGGGTTGTGTAAATTGTATCCGCATCTGTGTATTCCACAATCTTTCCCAGATACATGACCATAATGTGATCAGAAATATGCTTTACCACTGTGAGATCATGGGAAATAAAAAGATAAGTCAGTCCCATTTCCCTTTGCAGTTCCAGCAGCAGATTGAGTATCTGTGACTGTATGGATACATCCAGCGCGGAAACCGGTTCATCACAGACAATCAGCCGGGGATTCAGGGCAATAGCCCGCGCAATTCCAATACGCTGTCTCTGTCCTCCGCTGAATTCATGGGGAAAACGGTCTGCAGCGTCTTGGGAAAGTCCCACTTTTTCCAGCAGGTTTTTCACCTTTTCCCTGCGTTCCAATGGCGTTCCAATACGGTGAATAATGAAAGGCTCCTCCAGAATGGTTCCGACCGTATGCCGGGAATTCAGGGATTCAAAAGGGTCCTGAAAAATCATCTGAATATTGCGCCGCAGTTCCTGCAACTGTTTTCCCTTTAAATCCGGTATGTTTTTTCCATCAAAAATTACTTCTCCGGCACTGGGTTCATACAGGCGCAGAATACTGCGTCCCACTGTGGTTTTGCCGCATCCGGATTCCCCCACCAATCCCAATGTCTGCCCGGTGTGAACAGTAAAGGAAATTCCATCCACTGCATACACAGTGCCAATTCTGCGCATGAAAATTCCGCCGCGAACCGGAAAGTGCATTTTCAGATTCCGGACGTAAAGGCTGGGGGCTGGGAGTTGGGGATTGGGGACTGGGGACTGGGGACTGGAAATTTGAGATTCGAAATCTGCTTTCTCTGATTTGCCCCCTGCTCCCTGACCCCTAACCCCTAACCCCTTTTCACTGAAATGGCAGGCAGCCAGATGATCTTTTCCCACTGCTTTCATTTCCGGCTGTGTTTTGCAGATGTCCTGCACATGCGGGCAGCGGTTCTGAAACCGGCATCCTTCGGGCAGATCATACAGACTTGGCACAATGCCTTTGATGATGCTGAGTCTGCTTTTTCCCGGTGTATCCAGCCGGGGAATCGATGAGAGAAGCCCCTGTGTATAGGGATGCGCGGGATGCTGAAAAATGTCATTCACGGAACCGGTTTCCGCAATTCTTCCTGCATACATGACCACCACCCGGTCACAGATTTCTGCAATAACACCAAGATCATGGGTGATGAAAATCACAGACATGCCGGTTTCTGCCTGCAGTTCCTTTATCAGTTGCAGAATCTGCGCCTGAATGGTCACATCCAAAGCTGTGGTGGGTTCATCTGCAATGAGAATATCGGGTTTGCAGGCCAAAGCCATTGCTATCATAACCCTCTGCCGCATTCCGCCGGAAAGCTGATGCGGATATTCCTTCATCCTCTGCACAGGTTCGGGAATTCCCACTTTGCGAAGCATTTCCACACACGCGTCCGCAGTTTCCTGTTTGGACATATGCGGAAAATGAAGATGAAAAACTTCGCTGATCTGTTTTCCAATCCTATGCACCGGATTCAGCGCAGTCATGGGTTCCTGAAAAATCATGGAGATACGCCTGCCACGTATTTCCCGGAGTTTTTCCACAGGAAGACTGACAATATCCCTGCCGTCAAACAGAATGTGGCCTGCCCTGATGTTTCCCATAGGCCGGGGCAGCAGACGCATGACAGAAAGTGCTGTCACGCTTTTTCCGCATCCGGATTCCCCCACCAGTCCCAATGTGCTGCCTTTGGGTACGGAAAAACTCACATCATCCACAGCACGGATTTCACCGGCTTCTGTGTCAAATGCCGTGACAAGTCCTTTTATTTCCAGTATATTTTTATTGAGTTGCATATTTGTATTTGTTCCCGCATTTCCCAAAAAAGCAGCACAAAAAGTAGAACAAGCTTCCAGTTTGTGATTAAAGTAGCACAAGCTTCCAGCTTGTACTGTTGCTTATGAACAAACTGGAAGTTTGTTCTACCCTGTCTGATCAATTTTCTTCATAATATTATCCGTTTCCTGCAATGCGGCAATGATTTTCTGATAGTGAAGAATATACCCAAAATCCAGTTTCCTGCCTTTGCGATCCTTGAGCCATTTCTGCGCAGGCTGGTATCCGCCAATGTAAAATTCCCATGCAATAACCGGAACGCCCTCAAAATACTGTGTGTCATTGATCCATACCCGGCCTGTCTGTTTTTTTCTGTCTGTGATTTCAAAGTCTTTTTTGCCAGCGCACCGGGTGATGACATTGTCGCCGGGCTGCGGATACGTTGTAATGAACTGCTCCGTTTTGGGATTTTCCAGCAGATGAAGGGTGCGGAGTTCACTGCCGAATCTGACGAGTTTCCAAAATGTTTTGGCATCATCGGGATAGGGAACACGCGGGAAATCAATTTTCAGGAATTCCCTGTATGTTTCCCGGTAGCTGGGCGAATGCAGCACAGCATAGATATAATCCAGAATGTCAATGGGGGCAAATGTGCCTTTGGTTTTTTCTTTTTCCGGGGTGAATGTCAAATCAATGCCTTTGGCAATCTGCGCAACGATTTTCATGTTCAGGTTGGGAATTCTTTCCGGACCGGCATCTTTGGATTCAAGTACTCCGTTTTCCGGGTAAAGCCAAAGAGGAAAAAAATAGCCAATATTATCCACCATATGAGAATCTGTAATTAAATCAGAAAGAAAAATGGACAGATTCTTTCCCTGTTTTTGTTCACGATTCGTAATTAATCCTACATTTTGTCCTTTGAGGAAATGACGCATGATGGTAAGCACAGGCCAGCCCATAAAACCTCTGGAACGTCCGGTATAATAAATATAACGGGTATCAAAAGGTCTGTAACTGATCTTTTTCACATGGCTGATGTTCAGTTTGTGATCCTGTATGTCTTTTACTGCCCATTCATATTGCCAGTCCCTCACATCTTCAGGCAGATTGTATTTTCTGTAAAATTCATCTTTCGGCAATTGCAGAATGTCACGGGCCGCATTGTAACAGTAATCCGCACTGTCGCCAATGCAGAGACTGTCCCTTTTGGTCACGATTCCGGTTCCGTTCACAGTGAAAAGTTCTGAAAAGGAAAATCCCTTTTCATATATTTTCCGCAAATCAAAATTTTTGGGGACGAAAAAATAATCCGGTTTTGCATTGGGCAGTTTTGTGAATGCAATCTGTTTTATGTGATTTTTCCGGAGAAAGGCATATTTTTCCTCCCGTTTTCCGTACAGATCAAAATGAAACACACGGCCCAGATCATCTTCCTTTTTTTTTCCTGTTTTCACAAAGATACTGATACTCACGCCCTGCATGATGTCAAACACATTCTCATCTTTGCCTCCGTCCGGACAGATCTCCTTTTTTTTGCTGTTGCCGTGCAGATCAACGGTGTAAATTTTATCATATGTTTTCAGGAGATTCCAGCGCATTCCCCTGAATGTGGGATTGTCCAGATACCCGTGCGGATTGATGAAGGCCAGAATGCCCTCCCCGTTTTTTTCAATGAAATGCTGGCCGTAACGCAGAAACTTCACATAGTCATCGTTAATCCATTTGGAATTCTTCTCTTTCAGTTTTTCCTTTCCGCCCGGCTCTTTTTTGTAGTCTTCCATCAGTTTTTCAATCCATTTTCCCTTGTTGGCACTTTCCCCGCTGTAGGGCGGATTTCCCAGAATGACCATAATCGGGGCATCCCGTTTGATGTGATTTGCCTCATTTGCCTCTGCGCTTAACCAGCTTGCAAACAAAGTTCCTGTGTCCGGGTGATGCTCTTCCAAAGAATTGGTGAGATAAATGTGAAACCTGCGGTCTTTTTCAGACACATGACCGGTTTCCCGCAGCAGCATGTCCAGTTTCAGATGCGCCATTGCATAGGAGGCCATGAGGATTTCAAAGCCGTTGAGACGCGGAATCATGTGATCCTCAACGTATCCGGGCCATGCTCCCTGCATGTTCTTAAAATGATTTTCATAAACATGGCGCAGCACTTCTGCCAGAAACGTGCCTGTGCCGCACGCGGGATCAAGAATCTGCACTTTGTGGACTTCCTTTTCAATTTTTTTCCCGTTGCCGCTTCCCTGTTCCGGTATGCAGATTTTTGTCTTCGATGTGTCGGCCAGTCCCTGTGCAAGATTAAATTCGCTTTTCAGGATGTCATCCACTGCACGCACAATGAATTTGACCACAGATTCAGGTGTATACCATACTCCCCTTGCTTTGCGGAGTCTGGGATCGTATTCTGCCAGAAAGGTTTCATAAAAATGGATGACGGGATCGCTCTGTGTGTTTTTTCCGAAATTTTTCAGCAGTTGTTCCACATTTGCAGCCCGGAACACATCAGCCAGGTTGTCCACTGTGGATTTGATTCGGCAGTCCGTGTCATATCCGGCCACATGCTGAAAAAGTTTCCGCAGAAAGGGATTGCTTTTCGGGACGAGTTCTGCGGCCTTCTGACGGCTGAAATCATTCAGGTCTGTGTCATGCACACGCGCTGCAAACATGCCGCAGGCCAGTGTCTGCGCATAAATATCCGCAAATTCTTTGGGACTGAGATCATGAATCAGATTTCTCTTAAAGGTTTGATACTGATCCCGCAGGGATGTGTTTTCCTGTGTCTTCTCATCGGACGTGATGACTCTTTCCAGAATATTCTGCAGGAGCCGGGCTTTGGCCGCCATCATTTCCGCGAGTTTTGCCGGAGAAGTGATGGTCTGAACGACAAAAGAGCAGAAATTCCGGATCAGGTTTGCAAACTGCGCAAAGTTTTTCTCAAGGGCTTTGACAGACTTCCCCTCAATTTCCCCGATGCGGATCTGATGAACAGGTTTGCCGTGTTCAAGAAACTGAAAACAAAGATAATCCGTGATAATGAGATTGTCCAGCGCACTGCGGTAACGGTCAAACTGCTCTCTGAAGGTTTTGCTGTTCAAATCTGAGCCAATGTCTTTGGCCTCAATGTAACCCACCGGGATTTTTCCCTTTGTAATCACAAAATCCGGGGTTCCGCATTCAGTCACTTTTTCAGGTTCATTGGTCACTTCAATGCCGGTGACCAGTTCCCGCAGAAGAAATTCCAAATCTGCCCGGTACGCGTGCTCACCGGAAATCCCGGACCGGTAACGGGTTTTCACCTGTTTGATATAATCGGAAAGACTCATTTTTTTCTCCTCTGCGGTTTCAGAAAATGTTTTCATGCTTACTGCTGTCCTGAAAAACCATCAGGGTTTCCAAAATTCTGAGGGTTTGGCTCCAAAACAGAAACGGAAAAGCATTTTCATATATCCCTGAAAGATTTCCGTCAATCAAAAAAAACAGATTCCGGGTTTTCCGTCTGCCATGAACCTATCTGCGCACTTTGCGGTGAAACGGAAAAAAACACAAACAAAAATTTGAAAATTGACTTGCAGGAGCCACAGGGAAGCCGGGTGAATTTGCCGGGGAATTCTTTAAAAAATATCCGTCATGCCAGAAAAGGCACACCGGTATCCGGGGCGGTACAGAGGTTTATGATTTTTATGCAAATTAGTGCTTTGCCAACTTCGATTTTATGATTTGAAATATACAGAAAAACCGGATTTTTTGGAAAAATCCGGTTTTTTTCAACGCACAGATTCAATGCTTACAGCGTAATCAGGATGAATCTCCGGCTGGTTCAAATCAGAGATTTGAACCAGCCGTGACATTAAAATTATCCAGCAGGAATTATTTCAAAAATTCCATCTTATAACTTTCCTCCACTGTTGTCACCGGTTCAAACGCCTTTCCCTGTTTCATGGCTTTTTTTGTTTCCTCATGCAGTTTTCCGTCATACCAGAACAGTCCTCCGGTGCTGCTGTCAAAGGGTTCAAACAGATCTCCGGAAGTTTTTGTGCCGGGCGGTTCCGGAAGTTTCCACCACCGCCAGTAACCTTCCCGCACATAGGGAACCATGAAGGTGGGAACAAAAGGACATATTTCATACAGTTTTTCCTGCAGTTTCAGGGAAAGTTCAATACGCTCCTTTTCATCCAGGGAATTCCGGTAGGTCTCAATCATTTTGTCCAGTTCCGGATCATCTGTATTGGTGATATTGTTGGTCTGGGGTTTGTGTGCATTTTCCGAATGGTAATGCTCCCAGAAACGGGGCCGCAGCGAAGTGCTCCATCCGCCCCAGGACACATCATGTTTTTTCTCCATCACGGTTTTGTACCATGCGGATGAATCCATTTTCTGCAAAATCAGCTCCACTCCTGCTTTTTTGGCCTCTTCCTTCAGCACTACAAGTCTGGGCGTATGTTCTTCGTGATAATACACCACTTCCACAGAAAACCTCTGCCCGTTTTTTGTCCAGATGCCGTCTGTTCCGCGATCCCAGCCCGAAGCCTTCATATATTCCTCAACTTTGGCAATATCAAAGCGTCTGGCACGGATTTTTGTATTGGAATATTCTCCGTATCCCACATGCTCATTTTCCAGCCGGAAATAATCATTGCGCAAAACCTCGGAAATCACTTTTTCAATATTCATGGCATGGGAAAACGCGTATCTAACATTTCTGTCTTTGAAAATCTCCTTATCCTGATTCATCCACAGACCCTGCGCGGACTGCTGGGTATCATTGAAAAACCAGATTTTGTGAATATAACCTTTTTTCACTTCGGGAATATCGGATTTGATATGCCAGTAATCCGGAAAAGTGAGACTGAATGCGTCAATCTGTGTTTTTTTGAAATATTCCCACTGCACATTGTAATTTCTGACCACAGTGAAAACAACGCTGTCAACATTGAATCGGTTTTTGAAATACCGCAGGTCTTTGGCCCACCAGTCTTTTTTGCGGTCAAAGCGGATATGACGGCCTTTTTTGAAATCGGCAAGCTGATACGGCCCGGTATTGGGAACAATTTCCCAGTTATATTTTTTGACAAAATCCTCATTCAACTCACCATAATAATGCCGGGGTGTGGGAGAAATGCCCAGTTTGAGATGCAGATCCGGCACTGCCTTGGTGCTGACCACCGCGATGGTGTGATCATCATACACCGTGACTTTTTCAATTTCCTTTGTGTAATAATCATTGTACCAGGGTGCGACGATATGTTTGGATCGCATGAATTCCAGTGTAAACACATAATCATCAGCAGTCACGGGCCTGCCGTCCGACCACTTTGCCGCAGGATTGAGTTTGAAATACATGGTCTTTTTGTCTTTGTCAAAAGCCCAGTGGGTTGCCAGTTCCGGGATAACATTCAGGGTGTTGGGATGCAGACTGATAAGACTGTACTGGTTTCCGAGAACAGCGTCACGGAAACCGCTGTTGGAATCCGGCCCGACCGTGCGGAATGTGGGCGGAAAGGTGAGAATAGCCGTGTTGAAGGTTCCGCCCTTCTGCGCATCCCGCGAAGCAAACACCGGATCGGTTTCATTGCTGAGCCATTCAATCCCTTCGGGCAGTTGTTCCGCACCATAAACCGGAACTAAGGAAGAAAATCCGATAATCATCACTGCATACAGACAAAAGCGTTTGAAAAACATCACAGATATTCCTTTCTCATACACATGGCGGAGTGGAGTGAATCCACACCGGAAAAAATATTGCAGGCATAATGCCAGGTGTTCTGAACCGGCATGATGCCGGTTTCCTGTTTCTCTTTTCCCTGTTTTACCTTTATTTTTTGCAAAGGTAAAGTTGTAAGATAAGGAAAGTTTTGTAAGCAGGCAAACGAAATTTTTCTTGTATTCAGAAAATCCGGTTTTTCCTGAGGAGTGCAAAAAATAATTTTTTGCACTCCTCAGTGTTCTGTCAAGGTTTGAATGACGGTTTATCTGCCGAAAACACTAAGGGTCTTTAAAAAAATAACCTGTACAATTTTCCTGTCCGGAAACCCTAAGGGTTTTGAAAACCCTTAGGGTTTATAACAGGTTATTTGATACAGACACTTAGGGTTTCGTTGACCGTCAACTTAACCCTAAATTGAGCGGTTTTAAGTTGCAATCTGAATAATATTAATATATAACAGATAATTAAAATCTGTTCAGCATTAACCCGTCAGGTGAAAGGAGTCATCCGATGTCCGTAACAGCAGAAAACAGAATTAATAATATTGAAACAGCCGGTGAAAGACTGACCGGAAGGGGCGGACTCACCTTTTTCGTCCGTTATCTGACGAACATCGGCATTTTTTCTCTGCTTTCCCATCATTTCGGGGATCTGCGCAAAAATAAAAAAGGTCTCCCCGTCACCGAACTTTTCAGACAGATTTTTTGTTGGTTTGCAGACGGAACATCCCGGCATACAAGTTTTTTAGATCACCTTTCCGAAGATGCGGGATATGCCGGGCAATTGAAACGTCCCAGGACAGTACGGCCTCCTCCCGCACCGTAAAACGTTTCTGCAAATCCTTTACCATATTCAAAGTGTGGATTTTCCGGAAAATTCTGCAGAAACTTTTCATATGGCGTCCCAGAATGAAACAGCCGGATGTCATCCGCATTGATATTGACACCATGGTGATGGACAATGATGAGGCGGATGTCCGTCACGGTGCCGGACCGGCTTATAAAAAAATAAAGGGTTTCAGCCGCTTCAGGTGACATGGGACAGATTTGTCACTGATGCCGTTTTCCGCGGCGGAATCCGCCACAGCAGTTATAAGGATACGGCAATCAGAACTGTCAGGCATCTGACATCCGTAATCCGCAGTGAATACCGTTCCGATGCTGTCATCGTTCTGACCTGTGACACCGCCTTCTTTGATCAGAAAAATTTTGGGGAATCTGAAAAACCCGGATTTTTTTGTATCTGCGGTGCACCTCTTACAAAAGACATCCGGAAAAAAACCGGTGATCTGCCTGGGGAAGCCTTCGGTCTGCTGAAAAAAAAGGATCAGACATGGGAATTCCCCGAATCTGAATATAAATGTGACACATGGGCCAAATCCCGCCGCTCTGTTTACTGCCGTCCCCGGTATGAAAACGGTCAGATGATCCTGAATTCTGAAAGAAAGGAAAGTCTTTTGGTTACGAATGCCAGTTCCGGAACGGTGACAGATGAAACACCTGATTCCGTCCGCGATCCTGTCAGACCGGAAGGACTGGTTCCGGCATATCACAGACGGGGAAATCACGGACTGATCAGCCGGGGACTGAAAGACTCCGGTTTCGAAGAGATGCCTTTTAAAAGATTTCCTCCGAACACAGCACTGTATTATATGATGCTGATCGCATTTTTTCTGTTCGAAACTTTCAAAGAGGATGTTCTTCATCCCGTTATTCCTTTGCAGAGTTATGCTGTCACAGTGCGACGTGTATTTTTTGATACTGCGGCCAAAGCTGTTTCCCGTGCAGGACAGATCACAGTAAAATTCTGTACTGCAGTCTTCGGAAGACTGAATCTGAATAAAATACGGGAAGTCTGCAGTTCCCCTCCCTGCCTGCATTATAAAAAAACAGTCTCAGAACCGGCATATCCGGCCGCAGACGGAGAAGTGCATCCTTATCCGGAATTTTTTCTTCCGGATGATAAACAGACTGTGCACAATCTGAGAAAGCTGTCCGTTTATATGCTGTTTTATCCGGCGGAACTGAAAATTTCCCGCCCGTTTGCGATGATATCATTTAAATGTATCAATGTTCATTGAACATGAATCAGAATCGCTCAATTTAGGTATGAAAGTCACGGATGCAATCCTGAAGAAACTGAAATTCTTTTTGACAGTGCATACTGTGTTCAGAAAGTTGTGACAGCAGCTGAAAACGCCGGTTTCCGTGTGATAACCAAAGTCGGAAACACGCATAAATTTCAGGTCGGGGATGAACATCTGACTCCCCGTCAGATTATTGAAAAAGTGAAAAATATGCAGTGGAAATATCCCGAACCGGGTCACTGTTGCCAGCGGGTATCCGCTTTCCATCATACTTATGGAAAGGTGACACTGACAGTGCGCAGCCGCGAACTGAACAGCGGAAAAATTGTATACGATGTTCCCATGTGCACCAAAACTTTTATAAATTCGGTCAGAATTCACAAAAGTTGCAAAAAGCGGTGGAAAACTGAAACGCATTTCAAATATTGCAGACAGTATCTGAGACCCGGAAAATCACAATCCCGCAAATCCGGATCAGTCCGTTCCTGTCTCTCCGCTGCTGCAGTTGCAGGACTGATCGTAAATCTTTTCCGTCAGACTTTTTTTCGGAAGATGAGTTTCCGATCAGCAGTCAGACTGATCCAAAAAAGAATGTGTACATGGCAATGCTGACTGTTTTCAATATGCTGCATAATAATCACACCTGATTTCTCTTATTTATACATTTAATTTCAGAAGGTTATATTATTGGTTGAGAAACTTTAGTTACCATTACAAAACTGGATACAAAAATGGGCTCAGCGCAACCTTTCATTTAAATCATTATTAGAACAGCAATTTGATGTTGTATTCTGCCCAGGCGCATTTAATACATGTTTTCCATCTCGGCATGAAGAAAAGGGCATTATATAGCCTTTAAGAAAATAGTTTTGGGTTTGTCCAAATTTTTAAACTATTTAAATTCAGTATGTTGAAAATATCGTCTACCCCAAAATAATTATCTTAAACACTATAGAATCATTAAAGCGTGCTAAAGCATGTGACTACGAAATCGATAACAACTTAGTGAAAATTTTTGAAACAAAATATGGTAATATCAGAGAATTAAGAGCATATGGTGACGGAGTGAGAATATTTTTCACCATAAAGAACAATCAGCCCGTTATTGGAGGTTTCTACAGAAAATCTGCGTCAATCAACCAAAACAAGGCAGGTGAATATGCCGCAGAGCGGCTGAAGAAGCAAGGATACCTTTAATGCCTCAACTTGCCATAAAAATCAAATTTGTTCAATTCAATGTAAGTTACAAATCTACGCCATCGGATGAAACAGGCTCGGTCTGTGCCAAACATTGTTTTCAGTTTTCGCTTATCCTATGAGGATCTTGAACACAGTTACAATGAGAAACGGTTTTATTGTCTTGGCAGAGTCTCCGGAGGAATTTGACCGTAAGATTCAGGTTCATGATCTGACCGTCACAGGGGGAGTTTGATATAAAAATCAGAGAATCAAATCAGGCGGTTTTTATTCCTTTATCCGCATTATCAGCAAAGTCCTTTCCGCACCCAATACCGGAAGTTGGTATTTTTTTCTTTCCACAGTGAAATGCTCCTGCACCGGCAAAATTTCCTCTTCAGAAATTTTTCCCTTCATTGCAATCATCCTGCCTTCGGGTTTGAGAAAAGGCAGTGCCAGTTTTGCAAATTTCCCCAGATCTGACAAAGCCCGGCAAATAACAACATCAAAGGCATGGGCATATGCAGCCTGTTTGCCAAAGTCTTCAGCACGGCCATGAACAGCAGCGGTATCTTTCAATGAAAGGGTGCTGATGACATATTGCAGAAAACTGATTTTTTTGCGCACAGAATCCAGCATGGTCAAAATCAGAGATGAATCAAAAATTTTCAGGGGAATTCCCGGAAAACCCGCGCCGGAGCCGATGTCCAGCACCTTTGATCCTGTAGGAATGAAACGCGCGGGAATCAGGGAATCAATATAATGCTTGACTGCCATATCTTCCGGTTCTGTAATGGCAGTCAGATTGATTTTTCTGTTCCATGCCAGCAAATCCACTGCGTGACGGGCCAGAAGTCCGCATTTTTCAGGACTGACGGCAATCCCGAATTCACCACAGCCTTTTATAATCAGATGATTCCAGTCTTTGCTTCCGATATTCAAACGAACACACCCCTGACCCTATCAAAAGGGATTTTCACTTATAGATTTTCAGAAAATGTCTGTCCGAAAAACCATAAGGGTTTTCAGTCAACAATCTTTATCTTAAAAACTTATAGTGCATGACCAATTTAGTTTTTATATTATCAAAATCACCGTGTCGGATTACGCTGACGCTAATCCGACCTACAGGTATAACTATTTAAAATTATAATAACAGGTAGGTCGGATTAGCGTCAGCGTAATCCGACACCTTATTATTTAACTGATGTTACGCCGTTGTTTTTTTATTGCTCATTCTTCTTTAATTTGATAT
>CAZHPS010000177.1:0-12405 GCA_964534335.1 uncultured Desulfobacterales bacterium | reverse complement strand
ATGCCATCTGGCGGCTGATTCCCATACGCTTCAGCGGCACGGCCATTTACTCTGTAAATGACAGTGATGAATAGAAAACTCAGGTGATTTCTGAAAATAAATATCCCATGTCAGTTCACAGGCACAGGCCGGAAGCTTATGCTGCTTTTCCGGGATATTCTTTTCCGGAAATCACCTTATACCAATTCTCTATTGATTTGATACAATAGACATTTTCGGAAATAAGAATTATACTTGGAAATCTGAGTTTTGTAGGGTGGGTGCAGCGGAGCGTAACCCACATTGCCCGGTTTGTGGTGGGTTACGCTCCGCTGCACCCACCCTACGAACTACGCCGGTTTTGTGCAAAAAACTGCCCCGCTTAATTTTTGCACTCCTCCGGATTTGTATTCTGTATTGTATAGAATCAATGTCGATTTGGTATTACACCGGCTCCCTAACCCCTAACCCCTAACCCCTTAAAAATACTTATGGACAGATCAGAACCTGTTTCTGTAAAAATTTCCCTGCGGGATGTGCTGTTTATTGTTTTTTCCAAAATCCATGTGCTGATCGGTGTATTCTGCACCATTGTGATCATCACTGTAGGATACGCATTTCTTGCCAAACCCGTATATGAGGTATCTGCGGATGTGCTGCTCAAACCTTTTATAGACTCGCGTCAGCAGATTTACTCGGACAACCGCTTTGCCGTGGCTCCGGTATCCCAGGAGGATGTGAACACAGAGATCAAAATCCTCACATCCAGGGAACTGGTGCTGAATGTGGTGGATACACTGGGCATGGGGAAAAAAGAAACTGTTCAGAAAAAAGCAGGTCTGACAGTTCGGCTTGGCATTTCCTTCCAATCCACTCCCCTTGACGATGCCATTCTTTATGTCCGGCAGGGACTGGATATTTCGCCGGTCACCATGTCCAATGTAATCCGCATATCCAAAAAAGGGGGAGACCCCCAGATGATTGCAAAAATTGTCAACACCTTTCTGGACTGCTATATTGATCGACATATCGAAGTGTACAAAACCGGAAGCGGCGTGGATTTTTACGACAGACAGATCCAACTGCATGAACAGAAACTGGCAGAATCTGAAACTGCCCTGAAAAACTTTGAGAAAAAATGGGACATTGTTGATATTGAAAACCAGAACACCTACAATATCAGGCTGCTGCAGATACTCAGGGAAAGACAGAGCAGTATCCGCGGTGATCTTGCAGAAAAGCAGCAGAAACTTCTGAATCTTGGACAAAGCATGACAGCAGACGGGGATCTCTCGGCCATGTCCCAGGAATTCAGGGAAAATCAGTTGCTTATCCAACTGATCAAGGCATATGTTCCCCTGCTGATGGAAAAAGAGAGGATTATTTCTTTTTATCCTGAAAATTCAACAGAGTACACTGATATTATCCGGCAGACCAACCTGTTCCGGGATGAAATCCGGAAAGAGCAGAAAAAAATACGGGAAGGACTGACTCTGGATATGGCTGCTTTGAAAAAACAGCAGGAAAGCCTGGATGAATATATCCTTCAGATTGACGAAGAATCCCGTTTTCTTACAGACAAAAAACTGGAACGGGAAAATCTGTCCATGAAGGTGGAACAGTCCATATACAATTACAAACTGTATATGAACCGCAGGGAAGAGGCCCGCATCAGTGAACAGCGGGATTTGTCCGGTGTTGCCAATGTGTCGGTTGTCAGCCGTGCATATGCGCCCTCGATCCCTGTTTACCCCAAGAAAAAATTTATGATGATCATTGCGCTTATCGCAGGGGCCATTGCAGGAACCGGCTCTGCTTTTGCAGCGTATTATCTGGATCATACAGTGAAAAAACCTGAAGATCTGGTCAGACTGTCCCATGCTCCGGTGCTGTCCACTCTGGGAAATATTGGGTAGTGGGTCAAATCCGTTGATCTGAATCTGACACACAGTGCCGTAAAAATCCGTAAGGATTGAAATTATTACAGAAAAAAAATTGAAAAAACAAATCATAATCCCGGAAGGGAAGACATTAAGTAAGGTTCCATAAATTTTCGGGCATAAAATTTTCAGAAAAACCGGATTTTTTGGAAAAATCCGGTTTTTTGAATATACGAAAATTTTTGTTTGCCTACTTATCAACCGGTTTGACCCACTGTCAAAAGGTGTTTATGGGCAATGAAAACAGAAATACTGCTCCGGGCATTATGAAACCGGGAAAATCAGGCTCTGATCTGGGGGATTGGATGGGACTGGAATCTGATGAGGCTGATTTTCTGCCTGATACAGAGGCAGAGCATGTTCGGCTTTCTCCATCAGGAAATCTGGCATCAGTCATGGGACTGGAACAGGAATCCGCTGCGGAAAGCCTCAGCCCGGATATTTTTTCTGCGTCTCCGGAATCAGCATCTTTTTTTTCAAAACCCCAATGCCTGATTTCCGTAAAAGACATTCCAGATTCAAAAGATGCTCCCCGGCTGTGGATGCTGTATCCGGAAAAATGGCCCCGCGCGCTGGAAAGCTTCCGCACCCTGAAAAATCAAATCAGCGGACTGGGGGAAAAAGAGGGACTCAGAGTTTTTCTCCTTACCGGTTCAGACAGAAAATGCGGCACATCCGCCATTGCCTTCAATCTTTCCCTGATCTGCGCGTGGGACATGCCGGACAGCCGCATACTCATGGTTGACGCGAATGTTTCCCATCCGGTGCTGCACAAATCCTTTGGCATTTCACCGGAACCCGGATTTGCGGATTTCCTTTACGGCAGAGTCCGGATGCCGGAAATCATCCGGAATTCCTGTCTGCACAATCTGGATCTGGTGACATTCCGGAAAAGCGGTGAAAGTGTTCCATCACCCTTCAGTCTGCGATCCTTTTCCTGTTTTCTGGAGACTGTGAAAAAGTATTATGACTTCATTTTTCTTGATTCCGAACCGTTACTTTCCTCAGGTCATACGCAGATTATCTCTTCCCGTGCAGACGGCGTTATGATTGTGGCAGAAGCCGGCCGCACCCGGCTGGAGGTAATCAGTGAACTGAAATACCGGCTGGAAAGCAGCGGAGCCAGACTCATCGGCAGTTTCCTCAACCGCCGCCGCTATGTGATTCCCAGGTGGATTTACAAATATATATGAAATTTTTCCCCTCCATCCCAAACCGGAGACTTGCCTTTGAACTGTGCATCATCCTTTTTGCAGGTCTGGCCGTATCCGCAGTTCTGATCAAAGCATCTGCCATGCAGCCCAAATGGCTCAAGGCCGTTATACTGGGACTTATCGGCGGGGCAGGACTGCTCATACTTCCGGGCCGTGAAAAAATGCTTCTCTGTCTGTCAGGCTTTCTGCTCCCCCTGGAAATCAATGTCAATTTCTTTTATGAAACCGTACATTACCGGCGTCCTGTGGAAGGGCTTGTTCTATCTGCCTTTGATGTTCCTTTTTTCCTGCTCATGCTGCTCTGGATGTTCCGTGTAATCAATGACTACCGCATCCGTATCAGTTTTTATCCGCACATCACATGGCCTTTTTTTTTCATGTGGATACTTTGTCTGGCCGGACTGTATCCGGCTGCGGTTTCTTTTCCCATCAAAATATCCGTGCTTTGGCTGATGTTCAAGAGCTGGCTGGTTCTGTGGTATCTGGCAAACAATATCAAAGACCGGGAAACAGTGTATCTGCTTGTGGGAGTGATTCTCCTGTCCGGTTTTTTTCAGGCCATGATTGGCATTGGACAGCATCTAAAAGGCGGCCCTCTGGGGCTGGGAATGCTGGGAGAACAGGAAGAACTCCATGCAGTGCAGGCCGAGATCAGCCGGATTGGCGGAACCATTGGACATCCCAACAAACTGGCCCTTTTTCTGGGAACCCTGCTACAGTTGAATCTCAGTTGGTTTTTCACCCGTTTTCCGGAAAATGTCCGCAGTATCCGTTTTCTGTATCTGCTTCCCTTCTGTCCCATGCTTATGACGCTTCTGCTGGCCTATTCCCGTGGAGGCTGGATTTCCTTTCTCACAGGCGGCACAATCAACTGTTACTGGTGTCTGGTAAAACGGACAGGAAAAAAGGTGGGTTCCGCTATTATCGTGTTCGGTTTTTTTTTCTGTTTTGCAGCGACTGTTCTGGTGCTGGTGGAATCTGTGCGAAACCGGCTGTTTATGGATGACAAAGGCGCGGCTGAGATCCGCAAACCCCTGCAGGAAATCGCGCTGAACATTATTTCCCATAATCCTTTTCTGGGCGTGGGACTGAACAATTACACTTCGGTTATCCGGAAATACGATATTTCCGACATGGGCGCAAGTTACCATTTTCCGGCAGCCGTGCATAATGAATTTCTTCTGATCGCGGCAGAGTGCGGTCTGCCGGTGCTGTTTCTCTTTCTTTATATCATGGGATATGTGTTTTTTGTCCTCTGGCGGATTGCACACACAAAGAGCGATCCGGTCATTCCTTATCTGGCTGTGGGCTTTTTCTGCTCCCTGATCTCGTGGTCAATTCATAATCAGAAGGAATTCCAGTATGTTTTTTTCACCACACGTTTCTGGTTTCATATCGGTATCATGCTGGCGATGGATACTCTGGCGGAAAAACAGGAAAAGGAAGGACAGGTTCCATTGAAGTGAACAGATCGTAATTTTTAAAATTCAGGATGATATGAAAAATATCTCAGCAAAAAATTTGTGTTCCGGCTGTTTTTAATCTGCCAAAAAGACACAAAGTTTTACGAAGGTTAATGTTTTATACAAATTCGCCATTGAATTTATACAATAAGGTGAGTTATTTCCTCTGTGTTCTCTGTGGTTTTTTCTCTCTGTGTCCTCTGTGGGAAACCGAATCATAAGTATATTTTCAATGGCGAATCGGTATTATACAAATTCGCCATTGACTTTTATACAATAAAATCAGGGTCGCAAACCCCAGTTTTGCAAAAGGTCTAATATGATCAGTTTTTTCTGTCTGATTAAAAAAAATACTGTTTTTTTCAGAAGCATGTTTTCAGCAACGATTTGTCCCATACCGAATCACTCATAAAAACTTCTGCCTTTGTCCGCAATTTTTTTCAGCAGTTCCGAAGGTCTGAACCTCGGTCCCTTTTCCGCTTCCAGTCCTGACAGAATTTCCACCACCCGCTTTATCCCCAGAGAATCCGCATAAGAGAAAATTCCGCCCCTGTGCGGAGGAAATCCCAAACCGTAGATCATGGAAATATCCATTTGTCCGGCATCTTTGGATACACCTTCACTGATGGCACGCGCCCCTTCATTGATGAGCCTGACAAGCAACTGTTCCAGAATACTTTCCTGAGAAATATTTTTTGGCTGAATCTGATTTTCTGTCATGTATTTTTTGATCACATCCAGAAAAGCCGGGTTCAGGGCAGTGCTGTCTGTCCGGTAATCATACCAGCCAAGTCCGTTTTTCCTGCCAATGCCTCCGGTTTTGTAAAGCAGATCCCACAAAGGACACATAGGCCAGTTTTCCCCGAAAGTTCCGGAAAGGAGGTTGCCTGCCATGCAGACCACATCTGTGCCTGTAAGATCGCTCAGCCGGAAAGGCCCCATAGGCAGTCCGAACTCCGTCATAACCTTGTCAATACTGAAGGGATTCACTCCTTCGGCAGCCAGAAAGCAGGCTTCATTGATCAGGGTAAACAACTGCCGGGACGCGAAAAATCCGGGTGAATCACTGACCACAACCGGAATTTTACGGAGTTTCCGGGCAAATTCCACAGCAGTTGCCAGAATGTCATCTGCGGTGATCCGGGAGCAGCTTATCTCCAGGAGCCTGATTTTTCCGGGCGGATTCATAAAATGAAGTCCGACAATGCGCCCCGGATCTTCCAGCACAGATGCAATCCGGCTGACCGGCACAATCGCGGACGCGCTGACAAAAACCGTATCCGGCGGGCAGATCTTTTCCAGATTCCGGAATATTTTCTGTCTGAGTTCCATATCCTCTTTCACAGATTCAATGATCATATCCGCATCTGCAAGGTCTGCAAGCTGGGTGGTTCCATGCAGACGTCCGGCAATCCACTGATCGAATTTTTTTTCTCTGATCTGCTCTTTTTGCAGGGACTGGTAAACCGTGCTTCGGATTTGGGACAGAATCTGCTCCAGGGACTGGGGATTGACACCCATCACACGGATTTCAAATCCCCTCTGCAGGAGAAGAGCAGCAATGCCTGTGGCTGTGACATTGCTGCCCACCATACCGATTTTCCGGATTTTTCTCGGTTTTTCCCCTTTTATGCGGATAAGGGTTCCCGCATCACGGGTATTGATAAAAACACGGATGAGATTTTTGGAAATATCCGAAGCAGCACATTCACAGAAAAGCGATGCCTCAGTTTTTATATCTGAAAGCAGACTGATCCCCAGTCCTCTTTCCACTGCTTCCACTGCCCTGAACGGAGCGATCTGGCCTGCGGAAGTATGGGAAAGCCGATCTTTAAACAGAGCGGTGATTTCCTTTTTTTCCGAGCTGCTGAGCAGTTTGTCAAATCGTTTTCCGGTCAGACGCATCCGGAAATTGATTCTGCCGGATATGAAATGCCGGGCCGCGATCAGGGATTTTTCCTCCAGTTGTTTTGCTTCCGCTATTTCATCCACAAGTCCCAAAGACAAAGCCTGTTCCGCGGGAATGTCCTGCGCTGATGTAATCATGCTCAAAGCGGTTTTCACACCCACCACGCGGGGCAGCCGCTGGGTTCCGCCCATGCCGGGAATCAGACCGAAACGCACATCCAGCATTCCCAGCCGCAGGTCTCCGGCCGCAATACGGTAATGACAGGCCAGTGCAATCTCCAGCCCTCCTCTGGAACAATGGCCGTTAATCATGGCAAGCACAGGTTTGGAACCCTGTTCAATGGCATTGAGAACACGGTGGATATTCATCAGCTTTGCAATGCAGTTGTCCCTGTCCTTTGTTTTCAGTATCTCAGCGATGTCAATTCCTGCAATGAAATCGCGTCCGGTTCCGGTCAGAACAATAGCCCGCACCGCGCTGTTTTCAAAAGTCTGTGCAAACGCAGCGGACATCTCCTCCACAAACAGTTCAGATACCTGATTCAGGGGCGGAGGGGATACGGTGAATACGGCAATTTCCTCTTTCACAGAGATGTTCAGTGATTTGTATACCATTGTCACCTTCTGTTTGCCGGATCTGTCATTGCATTGTTAATCATTCTCAGTCCCCCAGCCAGCATTCATCCTCAGTCCATGCCATATCATTTTCCCTGAGAAATTCCAAAGCATCTGCTGTGAATCCGGTCAGGGAAAAGACAATTCCCACAGATTTGGGAATATGCTCCATGTCTTTCAGAAGTTCGGATTTTTTCAGAAATTCCTCTGCTTCCTCTTTGGAGAATTTTTTTGTGTCCCGGTATTTCACCTCTCCTATGAGGGAATATTCCTCCCCTCCGGCTCTGGCAAAAATGTCAATGAGCAGATCCCGCTTTTCAATGGGAGAGGAGCGGTAAGTCCAGACGCTTTCATATTCCGTGAACCGGAAATCCTCCGGCAGATTTTGGGTTACGGCCATGAATTTCTTATTGTCCCGGAACACATGGAAACGGAGCCGGTTTATAATCAGATATTCGGCATATGCGCCCTTGCTGCGGTTCATTTTTCCCAGCATCTGATAATATTTATGCCGGTATTCCTCAAACAGGGCTTTGTATTCATTCCGGATCTCTTTTTCATCAAAGGCATCGATTTCCTCCTGATAAACCCCGCGGAAAACCTTGTCAAAAATATTGTCCCGCACACCGTGATACTGAAAATTGGAACTGCCCTCCTCTATGATGTCCCCTTTGGCCAGTTCCCTGAGTTTCTTCTCCAGTTCATAATCATCCATATCCAGATTCAGTTTTTCCAGCAGTTCTTTCCGGCTCACCTCCCGATCCCGGTGTCTGCACAGATACAGCACAATCTTTTTGGCACTGTTGCCGTTCACACGGGAAAACACTGTATGCACATATTCCATCCAGGTTCCCCGGATATTTCCCTTTTTATGACGGGTTTCAAACTCCATTGCCCGGAGCAGTCCGTCCCGGTTTGTCAGATCCATTTCAGGACAGGGGGAATTGAACAGGGAACTGACATAAAAGGGGTTGCCCTCGCTGAGTCCGGCTATCATCACTGCGGTCTCCTCTGTCACCGGTATATCCAGCATCTGGGAATAGTTGAACACCATTTCCACCGTCTCATCCCGGGGCATATTGCCCAGTTCATCCTCACGGAACCGGCCCGGAAGCATCATCATCAGATCATAATGCAGCCACCCCACCCAACTGCCTGACACCAGCAGAGGCGCATTTTTGTATTCGGCTGTGCGCATGTAACCTGCTGCAAAATCCTTTATGCAGTTTGTGACAGCCTCATCCCTGTAAATTTCACTGTTTAAGAACTGGAATTCATCAATTATCTGGAGAATGGATTCATTCTGCCGCGTCGCAATGTTCACCGGTGCTTCCCTGACCGAATCCCATAAAGTGTCTATGCTTCTGTTTTGGACAGACAGTCCAATGTCTCTTATTGAATCAACAAGATAATCCAGGCCCTCTTTTCTGGCAATATCCTCTGCAATGCCGAAATCTTCTCTCTGGGGAAAGCTGATATATTCGACTTTCCGGGTTTTGAAGGCAATGTACTGATACAGGAAAGTCAGAAAAAAATCCTTGCAGAAATCCACTGACCATTTGCTGCCTTCCCCAAGTTCGTAATAAAAGGGAATCAGTCCGTCATTTTTGTGAAAAATGAGATTGTACAGCCGCTGCAGAAAAGCTGTCTTGCCGGTTTTCCTGCGGGAAAGAATGGCACGGCTCTGGGAAATTTCCCTTTTGATGCCATAGGCCCATTTCAGATACCGGGCAAGTTCCTTTTTTCTGCCCGTGAACAGATCGGGATTTCCGATTTTCTCTTTCAGATATATCTGCATATTTTCCTGCTCCTTTGCATTCCCTTTTATACCAATTCCCCATTGATGTTATACAAATTGTCAGTTTTTCCGATTTTGTGCGTGTGCAAAAAACCGCTCCGCTTAATTTTTGCACTCCTCCGGATTTGCATTCTGTATTGTATAAAACCAATGGCGAATCGGTATTACATAACCGGTTTTATTTCATCAGATCGAAAAATTTCCGGAGGAGTGCAAAAATACAATCTTTGCACTCCTCCGGAAAAAGACTGGTTTTACATTAATTCAACTTCTGATTCATATCATCAGTATTATTTCTGTTTCTTCCAACTTTCAAAGGCTTTGCCAAGCCTTATTTTAGCTTCACTGTTTTCTTTTGATTTCTGACTGCTGCTGTCATTATCATAATACACTGCTGTTTCTATCAGCAGAGGCACTTTTTCTGTGATCTGATTTTCGGAATTTGCCAATTCAATCCAATACTGCCCGTCTTTTTCCGGAATCCCTTCAATGGCATGATTGTCCGGATTATAATGCAGCCCCGGCGGAAGATTTGCTGCTGTCAGATAAAAATTATCCATCGCAGATGACTGCCCATGCACCAGAATGTCACAATAATTTTCACCGACTTTTCCCTTTTTCAAAGTCTTTTTTATGTAGACTGATGCTTTTTTTTCCTCTTTTTTATAATCAAAAATATTGGATACAATATCGCTTCCTTTCAGATTCAGTATATTGGATATTTCCGACTCTGTAATGACCTCTGTTTTTTTTTCACTCTGCACATCCCTGAATTCGGCTATCAGGGACAGGGAATGAACATTGTCATCAATGGTTCCGTGCAGCCACCCATCTTCTGTAAGATGAAATCCGGCAGGCATGGGATTTTTGCATGTGTATTTCAGTTTTGCATCACAATCCTCATTCACACTGGCCTGAATTTTTTCACTGAAATGACTGCCTTTCACTCCTTTTTTCCGAATCGCTGAAGAAGAAAGCCAGGTGATATGATAAACCGGTTTTTCAATACATGCAATGACAATACGTTCTTTTGACGTTCTGCTGTAAATGTCAGTAACCTGTATCTGCACCTCATAGTTTCCGGGTTTGGACAGTCTGCCCCGGATAAAATGTCCCTGACTATCTGATGTCAGAGCAATCTCCGGATTGGAACCAATGATCTGCATTTGGGGATTCAGCCGTGCCTCATCTTCAATCCGAATCGGAATGCTGAATTCCTCTCCGGTATGAACCTGATGTGTTTTCATCATATCCATCTGCAAACGCGTTTTCGGCTGCACATAAAAACTGATGGGAATCATCACCTGATTTGTTCCGTCATCTGCCATGATTTCCGAACGGTATCCGCCATGAGATACGATTTTTCCATATATCTCACCGCTTGTTTCATTCAGAACAAAGTCTTTTGGCAGATTCCGGGAAGTGAATCTCACTTGGGAATTGCTGCTTAAAACCTCCGGCCGGATACGAATTTCTTCCTCTTCCACTGCCTCAACCGGATTTTTCAGCGGCGATATTTTTAAGGGTATAACAGGTTTTTCTTTGATAAGCAAATTGCTTTCATACCGGTATGTCAGAGCATTTTTTCTGAAAAGGAACTGTATCTGAAACGTACCGGATTTTTGGGATATTCCTTTTACACAAAGGGCATTTTCTGTTTCCTGAAAAGAAATGCCCTCAGGCAGGCCATTGACGCTGATATGGAAATCACGGATATTGGCACTGTCTTTATTTACTTTGTATTCATAGGTTTGACCCTGCATTCCCTCCGGCAGATTTGCCAGCATATCTGTATGGATTTTCAGTTTCGCGGATTCACAAATCCACAAATATTTTTCAGATACGGTCTTTTTACCGGAATATGCGGTCAGGGTATGTCCGGTCAGAGATATGGTGCGTTTGAGTTTCAGCGCAGCAGTTTCAATAATCAGGGTGGGCGTGATGAACGTGTCTTTGAGAAGTTCCTCCACCCGAATTTCAATTTCATTGATGCCCGGTTTCAGTCTGTCCGGTGTGCAGGAAAGAAAGGATTCCAAAGAATAGACTGCTGCCGGAACCGGACAATGGATAATTATCTTTTTCCGGTTGATTTTGTTTGGTTCAAGAAAACCGAATTCCAGCACATCAGGTATTTCCCAATGCCCTTCCTCCTCTTTCACGCCTTTTACCTCCCCTCTGACAAAAACATTCTGAAAACAGGGACTAACCCCTTTTTTTATCCACAGGCATACGCTGTTTTCATCATTGCAGATGATAAACAGATTTTCCAGACGTACATTTTTGCTTTCAATGGAAACAGTGGGAGAGCCGCTTACAATTGTGGCAGAAAACGGAACAGCGCGGATCGTGATTGCCTTCCGGATCAGCAGTTTTTCCGCAAATTCGCCTCCATAAAGGATTTCAAGCGTTTTTCCCTTGCCTGTCTTTTTGATCTGCTCACTCAGATTCATGGATTATCCGCTGTGTTTTTCCGCATTAACGCATAAGCAATTTAGTTTTTACAGAATAGCTGACTGGTTAACAAACTGAATTTTTAAAAAATTCAGTTTGTTAATCCTATAAAATTCATCGTGATCATGTATTACCGCAGAATTGTAAAATACCGCATTCGAAAGGCCAGCCTCAGCAAAATTTATAATATAGTTTAAACAGCCACGAATAACACGAATCTGCACGAATGCACAAACTATAGTTTTTAAGATAAAGATTGTTGCCTGAAAACCATTAGGATTTTTCGGACAAACATTTTCTGAAAGTCTGTATAATTCATTTAATTCGTGTCATTCGTGTTATTAGTGCAATTCGTGGCTGTATCATCAAATCTTCTGAGTAATGGTATAAAATCTGATTTTGACTGAGTGTTTCCCACAGAGAACACAGCGTTTTCACAGAGAACACAGAGTTTTTTTTCAGGAAAAACTGCAATGTCTCCGGATATTGTCAGGCAAAACGATTATGATGCCAATTTTTTATATTGTTTCAATTTCTTATCTTCAAAATCGAACTGTATTTGTATATCTGACGATCTTTTTCAAATACAAAATTTATCCTGTATTCCCCTGCCTGTTCCGGAATTCCCTTTATCGTGGGAAACAGTCCCCTGTTTTCAAAGAAAATTCCTTTGGGAAGCCCTTCCATCCGAAGTTTCCAGCCTTTGCAGTTGATGTCGGTTTCACTGATCACATATTCATATTTCTTTCCCCTGCTTCCTTCCGGCATGGTTTTCAGTGAGGAAAAACGCAGCGGAATCTCAGATTTTCTGATGTTCAGCTTTGCCGTCTGTCTGTGGACTGTGCCTTCTTTTTCAAAGCAAAGCACTATGTCAAATTCCCCGTATTTTTCGGGAGATCCCTTGATCGCGGGAAACAGTCCTGTTTCATAGTACAGTCCGGCAGGAAGTCCCTGAATGCGCAGACTATGTCCTTTGTACCGGCTTATATCCGGAAAATATTCATACCACTGATACTGCACAGCTTCCGGCAGAATCA
>CAZHPS010000176.1:0-12413 GCA_964534335.1 uncultured Desulfobacterales bacterium | reverse complement strand
CAAAATCCTCCGGGCGCAAGTCCATGCGGGTTCGATTCCCGCCCCCGGCACCAAAGAAAATATGTGCTTTTGACTTCCACAGGCACGGCATATTCACCGTTGACACCCAGAATGTCAATCTTCCATTTCTTCACCCTGTTTCCGCACCCTGACCCTCTGAGAAATTCTCCCGATTTCAATGCCCCGTTTTTCAAACAGGGAAATCATGTCCGGCACAACCATACCCTCCACAAACCTGCCCCATTTGCCGCTAATATCCCCTGTCCGTTTGTCGGTCTCTTTGAAGAGATCCCGGAGTTCCTTATAACCTTCCCTCATTTCCCGGCTGATTTCCTTAAATCTCCTGTCCGTTTCCTCAAACATGGCCCAAATCTGTCTGATTTCCTCTGAATGCAAGGATTCCTGCGGTACAGTTCTCATAAGATTCTCCTTTCTCTGTTCGGATAACTCTTTATTTTCAGGTTCAGAAAGTCAAATTCCGGGTAGTGATCTTTTGATACTGATTACAGTAGGGGAAACCCCTGCGGCACAGTTCAAATGGCTGCGCTGTTTAGCGGCTTTCCAGTATGGGTTTCAGCGTAGCAAAAGCATCCTGCTTTTGCCCTGTGCCGGTTCGGAAGCTGGAAGCTTCCGATACTTTTATTCAACATTTCTGTTTCATTTTCAGGAATGTGAAATTTGCCTTTCACGCCTTTTGAAAAGTCATATTGTTTTTTCATTGTTTACCTCCAAAAAATCCTTTATCCGTATGGCACAGTTCAAATGGCTCCGCTGTTTAGCGGCTTTCCAGTATGGGTTTTAATATATCCGGGCTTTTTTCGGCAAAGCTGTTCATGCGTTTGGCAATTGTTCAGCGATCATGTCATGCAATGACTTTCCCCGTAATTTAATAACGTATAATATGTCATCCTGTTCAGGGACATTAAATCTCAGACACACATCATGATATAAGGTATATAATGAATCGAAAGATTTTCTTTCATTTTGGCGACTTCCATTATTATCAATGCTCTTTTGTTCACATTTGCAATAATGAAGCAATCTGGCGCTGCCTGATGGCTCTTTTATCAGCAGAATAGATTCTCCTGTCCTGAATTCAATCGCAAAAAAAGTTCCATCGGATTTTTCAAGCCGGAGAATAAAATCTTTATTTCGTGTACTTGGTAATTCTATAATCCTGATTGACTCCAGTTGTTTCAGAACATCCATAATCGCCTGTAATTCAGCTTTATAGATCGGGGTTTCTGTATCATGATGCGACAACGGGTTGAGCAAAGCGTCTTTGTAGATAGCCAGATTTTCAAAGTTGGCATAAGAAAGGTTTTCGTCCTGACAAAAATTTTTCAGACCAATAATCAGATCATTCAATTTTTTCTGCTCTGTTTTATAGTTTTTTGTTTTCTCATCCAATGAAACTTCTTTCACTCTATAAGCAGGTTTCAGTAAATTCGTCAGCACCCGTTCACATTGTTTTCGTAAATACATCCCCGCGGCAGGATAATCATGGCTGACAATGTAATCTTCCGCTTTTTTGAGATACCCTTTGGCTGGAATGATATGAGGGATTTCAAAGCCTGCCGCATCATCAGCATACATTTCCAAAAATGACCAGAGAGCTTTGTCTTTACATTCAAACCAATCTTTGGCAACTTCAAACCAATATCGATCATATGTAGTCAGAAAAATTTGGAAATCGGAAAAATTATCTTTCAAAATCTCCAAAAGCGGAATCCGGTTCGACATATCCAGACCGATAAAAATATCATCAAGAAAAAGAATTTTATAATTCTGTGGTTCCGGAATTATTTTTAAAGAAGCCAGATACATGCACACTGTTAATGCAGACAGTCGAGCCTCATTTAAAAATTCATAGTAATTGTCCGGAATACTCGCGTTAAAGTATTTTAATGTAAGTGTGATCTCTTTGTCGGCAATGATTTTGTTACTGCCTTCTTTCCTGATGCTGAGATTCGGTTCGTTAAAAGCTATCTCCACATGATGGTTAAAATACTGAGTAAGCCAATTATTTGTTCTGTTAGCCAAATCTTGTAAAAAGGCGTCTAAGCCATTATTGAAATTCGGCAATGTTAAATTGCGCACCTGTTTATATTTATTGGTTGAAGCATTTAATTTTAAAGCGTTATTAATATCTGACCACTCTTCTCTGAATGTTTGCCCGCTTTTGCGATTCGTATGGTAGGGTAAAACCGTTTCAATCAGGATAGAAAATATATCCGGGCGTTTTGCGTCATTTTCAGCCAAATAGGCGCGCAACAGGCGTTTGTATGTAAAGAACGGATTATGACGATGTGTCTCTATCAGAAAATTTGGAGTCGGCACAGGTGAAGTGTTGTCATTTTGATAAATAAAAGACTCTCCACTATCCATGATGACTTTGACATAAGGGGAATTGCCGTCAAATATGTTTGCAGCAATGGATTTTGATTGATTCGCTGCCGCAAACAAATCTTCAACCGCTTTATACAAAGAGCTTTTACCGCTCCCGTTTTCGCCGTAAATCAGCATGCTTTTCCCGTCAACGGAAATGGTATGTGTCCGGTAAAATGCACGGTAATTATGCAGTTCCAGTGTATTTATTTTCATGATGTATGAACCTCCAATCCTTTGATTATCCTTACTTCTTTGACGCTGTCCATATAATAAAGCCGTTGGCTGACCGGATGTTTGGGATCATACAGTTTGGCAAATACGGTTTTAATCAGCGCCAATGTCTTTTCCTGAGCTTCTGTCTGCGTGATTGCTGGCAAATCTTGTACGTATTTCAAAATATCCTTTTCCGATTTTTTCATGCTATCTTCAAAGTACAGTTCATACACGCAGCCGTCTATGATTTGTTCAAAAAATGACGACATCACCTGATCTCTTCCTGGCGGCAGCGCGGGTTCGATTTTTTTGAGGAACAGAATGTAATCCACTATGCGCTCGAAAGGTTGCTGGGCTTTTGGGGAAATTTTCGGGATTGGCAAATTTCCCAAAAATGCTTTTTTATAGCGATATTTACCAACTAATTCTCCACCGGCATAAAACTTTTTAAAAAAATATGTTACAGGTTTTGAATTGAGCAGTGCAGTCAGATATTTCAGGTTTTCTCCGGTTATAAAAAACACTGTTGCTTCAGGATAATAACCCTTTTCATCGTAATGAAATTGAGGTTGGCTTACGATTTCGGAAAATACGATTTTAGGTTTTTCTATTTCATCCAAATAGGCGCAGTTTCGTAAATTTGTCCAATGATCTCCCTGATCAAATCGTACTTCAGCTTTATCTTTATATTGTAACAGATATTCATAAACTGCCGGATAATCATTTATTATGTCAATTCTCGTTATTTGTTTTTTTTTCAAGCCATTATGTGAATGAATTAACCACAAATCCGCAAAATTGGAATGATAACGCCTAACATCCCGACCCCGTAAAACCGGTTTGAGAATTTTGGTATTTTTAGGGTCTTTGTTTATCAGTTCGTCTTTCTCTCTGCCATCAATAATAAAAGCTTCATTGTAACCAGTCAGAATACCACGATTAAATTTAATTTCCCAGTTTTTTAAAGGTAAGCCATGATTTTCGACTTTTTCTTTTATTTTTAAATCTATATTTGGGGCAATTTTTGTTTCATTTTCAGGAATGTGAAATTTGCCTTTCACGCCTTTTGAAAAGTCATATTGTTTTTTCATTGTTTACCTCCAAAAAATCCTTTATCCGTATGGCACAGTTCAAATGGCTCCGCTGTTTAGCGGCTTTCCAGTATGGGTTTTAATATATCCGGGCTTTTTTCGGCAAAGCTGTTCATGCGTTTGACAATTTCGCTTTCCGGGTCTGTCCATTTGGCATGAAGCCGGTTGATTATGTTTTCTTTCTGGTCATCGGTCAACTGGTTAAATTCTCTGCCTTGCATCACTTCCTGCAAATCTTTTTCCACAAATTGCAGTATGTCGATGTTGTGTTCTTTCATGTGGTCATGGAAGTAGATATTGAAGACTATAGCATCTGCAACTTTATGAATTTTATGAATATATTTTAAATTTAAGGCATATCCAAAAAATGATACCAAAGAGGAATCATATCCTGATGCAACAGGAATTGATTCCAATTGATTTTTCTGAATATGAGGAAATACGCTGTCATCATTTATATAAGTATGAAAAAACCAGTAATTTAAAAGTTTAGAATTGCCTAACAACAGAAATTCATACAAATTGCAATTCTTATTTTTCCCATGTATATTATAGATTACATTAGTGTTGTAGTAGCCATAATCATCCATGGCAAATTCAAGAGTATTGGACACGAATTTTGTAAGTAATTTAGGAATTTTTTTAAAAATTTCAGGGCTTTTAAAAATTTTCTGATTTTTAAAATCAGGCGTAACTTTGATATCAGGTTTGACAATTTTATATTGTTTAATGTTTTCGCCTCTGACAATGAAATCTTCACCATTAAAAGAAATACTGGGATGATTAAAACCACATTCAAATCCTCTTGTAATAATTAAATAATCCCCAAATGATCTGTCTGCAACCGAGTTTATTTCCTCTAATATTTGAATGTCACGTTGACTATTTGCAAAAGGAAATATTCTAAACGGAAATTTTTTTATTGAATCATAATCTATTGATTTATCAAAAATGAATTCTTTATCAGAACGTGAAAACACTTTAACTGTTTTCGTTTTTGCTCTTTGACAAATAACAACATTTGCCTCTACAACGGCAGATTCAAATGGCATTTCCGCATCCAAATATTTATGAATAGGCAGTTTGTTTATTAACAATTCCCTTAATGATTTAAAATTTTCATTTGATAACAGTCTTTTGGGAACAATAAAAGAAAGCGTTCCAATTCCATTCAGACATTGCTCTGATTTCTCAAAAAACAGGTTGTAGAGATCAAATTGACCTACAGCCAATTTGAAAATTTCTTTATATAAAGGCAGTAAAGTACGATCAAAGTCTTTTGTTCTTGTACTTACATACGGCGGATTTCCAATCACAATATCAAACCCGTCCCTGATGCCAAACATCCACTCCGGATCAAAAAAAATTGAAGATATATTCTGATTATAGGGATCCCATTTGGCAAGCTGCTGTGCTGTTTCATTTCCCCACCCATGCTTTTCCAGCAGATTCCCGATTTTTTCCCGTATCTGCTTATCCTTATCCCTCAGCCTTCTTTTGGCTGCCGGAGATTTTGCTGAAAACAGGCGATGCCTTGCATCCTTCAGTTCCTCTTCCAGTGCCTTAATTTCCCGATTGTCAAAAATATTTATCTGATCTTTGGGTTTTTCAATGCCAATGAGCGTATTGGCCGCAGCAAATCTGGTTTCCAGATTGGGCAGAGCCAGTATGCCGAAGTTGGGTTTGCTTTTGTCCACTTTCTGATCCACCACCAGAGAAATAAAAAACCGCAGTTTGGAAATCTGCACTGCAATGGGCTGAATATCCACGCCAAAAATGCAGTTTTCCGTGAGAAACAGTTTTCTGGCATAATCCGGCGCATTGATTTTTTCATCAAAAGCCTCATTGATTTCAATCAGTTTCTGCTCTCTCGCTTTTTTGTCCGCAATGGAAAAAACGCCTTTGGTTTCCTTTTCCGCCTTTTCTTTCTGCAGTTTTTTCCAGTATTCATTATCCGGATCAAGTTTTTGCAGAATATGCACCATTTTCTGCAAAATTCCCATGGGAAACGCACCGGAACCGCAGGCAGGATCAAAAATTCTGCAGTTGTCCAAAGCATCAATCATCTGCTCCTCCAGTTCCCTGTTTTCCGCAAAAGGATTTGCCGGATCATAAGAAAGCAGTTCATGAAGCATTGTATCCAAAGCATCTTTGCTTTGCCCATTGCTTTCGGTACTTTGCAGGCTGTTTTTCAGATACGCAATCAGGCTTTCATCCACCATGTAACTGACAATCTCTCTGGGCGTGTAAAATGATCCGGTCTGTTTGCGTGCTGTGGTTTTGGTTTCAGGATTGTATGCTGCCAGCAGGTTTTCAAACACCTTTCCCAGCAGTTCCGGATCAAGGGCCACATCCTCTTCAATGGGAGTGTTTTCCGCAAGGGTGAATTTGTAGGATGCAAGAAGGGGAACCAGTCCCCTGACTTTGGCATTTTCAAAGGCTTTGGTTTTTATGCCTGTGACACCGCTCAGATCAGTTTCCTGCTCAGAACCGAAAAACAGAAAATCCGGCACAATGAGCTGATGGGGTTTCACCAGATTGTCTGAAAATCCGTCAATATAAATATTGTCAGTTTTGTTGTCCAGACATTCAAACAGACCGCCGTTGAGAAACGGAACCATGCTGTTGATCAGTTCAACAAATTTTTCAGGATTTCTGAACAGATCCCGGTAGCGCATGAGATAATTGGCATCCCTGTGCTGGCCGAAATGATCCCTTGAACGGAATCCCCGTCTGCGCGTGTCACCGTCCTCACAGGGTTCAATGGGGCAGTTCAGAGAGGCAAAAAACAGATTCTGCACAATGGCTCTGTAATAAACACTGTCTGTATCTGCTTTGTCAGGACTTATCTTTTTCACAATTTCCTGATCCAGATAATCAGCATCAAAAAGCTCTTCCGGGATAAGATGTTTTTCCTTTACAAACCAGACAAAAAGAAATCTTGTCAGCAGCCGGATGATATTCATGGCATTGTGTTCCTGCCTGACTGAAGCAGCAGGTTCCGAGGGAAAACGCGCTTCCCTGACAGCCCAGAAATACCAGTTGGAAAGCTCCTGATAGAATTTTTTGCTGAGAATGCTGACACTGAACACATCCTGCCAAAACGCGTAAAGTTTTGCAAAGGAATCCACTTTGTTTTTGCCGGAATCAGGGATTTTCAGATCATGGAGAATGCGGACATGGCCTGCATGGGGATTTGTTATGTCAATATCCCGCAGCAGCGAAACCCGGCCTGCTTTTTCGCCTTCCCGCCATTCCTGTCTGTATTTCAGACGCTCGGCACTGGCAAAGGCCAGATGTCCGCTGTAGTGAAACACTGCAGTCACCGGAGTGTAATAATATTCCCGGTTAAAGGCACGGGTGATTTCCGCAAGCTGGGAACGGGTCGGAAGTCTGCTGTTTTCCCTTTCATGCAGGGTAATGCCGAAAATCAGGACACCGTCATAATCTGACTGAATTTGGGAAGCATCAGGGCTTTTGTTTCCGGCAAAGGCCGCATCATCCACCATTCCCAGAAAATACACATCTTTTATCAGGCCAAACGCGGCATTGTCTTTCCATGTGTCCTTTAAAATATTTCTCGCGGAAGTCGGCTCATCAGTCAGATAATTGACCGGAACCTGAAGATCTGCAAACAATGCCTTTAACGCGGACAGAAAATCCATCCTGCTGAATCTGCTTATATCCATTTTATTGACAATCTCCTTTAATTTTTTAGGTAATTTCCAGAAAAAAATATCCCATCAAAGCAGCAAAAGCTTCCAGCTTTTGCCCTGTGTCTGTGAACTGAAATGGATATTTATTTTCAGAAATCACCTTAATCTTTTTATAGTTTTTTATAACTGCAAGGATTGCCGGTAAGAAATTATTATCCTTTCTTATTTTTTATAACGGCATTTACATATTACGATACATGTATTCCAAAAACAGCAGCCAGTGCGTTGACGATTCTCTGCATTGTGTCTTCAGAAACCTTCCCGATCCGTTTAACAAATCTTTTATGGGATACAGATCTCACCTGAAATGCATCTGCCGCAGATGTTTTTTCCAATCCGCTGATTCTGTCCGATTCAATTTTTACAAGCCAGACAGCCACTGCATAACGGTCATCCCATTCTGTAACCGGTACAATCACTTTCAGAGGCAATATTCCTATTGCGTCATCATTGACAATTACAGCAGGTCTTGTTTTTCTGATTTCTGAGCCGATGGCCGGATCAAGATTAATAAGCCATATTTCACCTCTGTTCATGGAAATCCTCGCTGTCCAAAGCAGTGAACGCTGTCAGTTCCCTGTTTTCAAGATAATCTCTGCATAAGATTTCAGCCGCTGTCGCCATTTGCTGTCTGGAGTTATCATGAGATGGTTTTTCAGGGATCAGGTCTTTCCGGACAGATGCCAGAACAGACTCAATCAATGCAATACGGTCTTCAATCGGAAGCCTTATAATCTCGCTTAACATGCTTATTTCCTGCATACAATTATTCTCCTTTCAAAAGAGCATAACACAGTCAGACATGTAAACAGCAAATTGTTATGCTGTCACCAGAAACCATGCAATCAGATCAAAATTGTTCAGATGATATTTTTCACCGGTTTTGGTGTTTTGTTTTAACCTGATTAAACTGCTTTTATCGCCTTTTTTCAGTTTTGTCAATATATCCGCAGCTTCTTTGCCCATCATCTTTTTTTCAGTTCCATCAGGCTGCTGTTCGATCTCTGAAGCCTGATCTTTAAGCCATCCCTGAACAGCATCCACCAGTTGGCAGACAGCATCTTTTTCGCCCCTGTCAACAGCATCCGGCACAAACCTGTTTTTCTGTTTATGCACACGCAGTGCATCAAGAATTTCTTTTTGATTGGGCAGTACAGACTTTCCCTGCATATCAATGTAAATCAGATCAAAAATCTGATATTTGCAGTCCGGCTGTCCGGATGGTCTGGACGGATACGCCAGCAGCGCGATAATACCGGTTTTCGTGCAGATTTTTTTATCCGCATGAAAGCCGGTATAAACTGCTTTGGGCATTTGGGCATACCGGTTTCTGTCTTTGCTGAATTCTTCCAGCAGATCCTGACGGTAACGCTCCAGTGAAAGATCATCAAATCCAAGCCCTTTGTCTGTCCCTTCAATATCCTCCCAGCCGGTTTCCATAAGACGCATCATGCGGTCATTCATTTTCCGATCCAGAGATTCGTCATAAATCATTTCCGCAAAAGTTTCGGAAAACTGGGGATCAACCTCGGTTCCGCCCAGTTTCATGGCTGCCATGCGCTGTTCAATTCTGCCCTGCAGATTCAGATAGGTATTGATATTGTTGGAAGGCCAGAAATTGATGCCGAATATTTTTTCATTGGGACTGCCCAGCCGGTCAATACGCCCCATGCGCTGAATAATCCTGACCGGATTCCAGTGAATATCATAATTGATCACCATATCTGCATCCTGCAGATTCTGGCCTTCGCTCAGGACATCTGTGGCAATGAGAATATCTATGGGTTTTGCCAGTTTTTCATGCACCTTTGGATGATTTTTCCCAATCCATTTCATCCATTCATCAAACGCATTCCGATCTTTTTCCGCAGTTTCAAAATCCCATTCTTTTTCACAGAAGAGCTTGGTATAAGGCGCAAAGCGTTCAAGAACAGGTTCAAAATTTTTGATGGTCTCTGTGCTGTCATCTGTTTTTGAACCTGTTCCGGATACCATTGCGATTTTGTCAAATCCCCGGCTTTTCAGTTGTTCAAACAGATAGTCAGCAGTATCATAATAGGCCGTAAAAACAATCACTTTGTCATTGTGATGATTTTCGCATCTGCTGCGCTTTTCATTTATTTTTGAAATCAGGCATTGCAGTTTGTCATCAGCACTTTTCTGATTATCGGAAATTTTGCGTTCCTGCTGCAACCGGGTTTCAAACTTCTGCATATTGACAAAAAGATTATCCAGTGCATCAAGGTCTTTTTTCAGATCTGCTTTGAATCTTTCCAAATTTCCGCTTTTGTCAATATCAGCCAGACTGACCTTTCTTTTTTTGCCAAGACTGAATCTGTCCATTTCAGGCTCATCATCTTCAAACAGATCTGCCGCATCATGCCCGGCAGCCGCGTCTGAAAGATTTTTCTGATATATTTTGATTTTATCCAGCGCGTTCTGATGATGCGCCCTTATCCGGGTCACTGTGGAATAAAATGAAAACCAGGAAGATTCAAGGCGTTTTACCAGAAGGATATAAAGCATTTTCACCAGAAACAAATCCCGCTGACGTTCATCATGCAGAATATTTTTGCTGTCATGGCCGTTTTCTGCATAACAACTGGGCTGATATGCGGACAGCTTAGGCGGAAAATGGTCGAAAAGCTCTTCAAAGGAATCATAATTTCCCATTTGCCTGGGGGTGACAAAAAGATTTTCCGGTTTTGCTTTCAGCGGAAATGTCAAAGCCGTGTGAGGGCCTTCAACCATTTTCCGGGTTCTTGCCACTGTCAGTGAATCTGTCAGGACAAAAAAACTGCCCGGCAGTTTTTTGATAAATTCACTGATGGAAGGCTGCTCACTTTCCCTCCATCGGTTAAACTCTCTCTGTGCTGTCCTGAAGGCATAATCTATATTTCTGACGCCCAGTTTTTCATCATAGGCCTGCACATCCCCCTGCACCATCAGTTTGAACTGATTCCGAATATCATTGAGGGAATTGTTGATGGGTGTTGCAGATAAAAGCAGAACTTTAATATCCCCATTTTTTTTGAGAATACTGTTCATCAGCAGATTATACCTCTTTGATTTGTCATTTCTGAGATTATGACTTTCATCAATAACAATCAGTTTGGGTTTGTCATTGCTGAAATATTTGTCTGCCCGGTCACTGTATCTTTCCAGTCTGTCATCAATCATATCTGTGTGAAAGCGGATAAAATAATCAAACTGATCTTTTTCAAACCGGGATTCCTGATGTTTTCTGTAACTGTTCCAGTTTGCTTCCAGTTTTTTGGGACACAGCACAAGGGTTTCACGTCCCTGCAACTGGAAAAATTTAATCACTGCCAGAGCTGTCCATGTTTTGCCCAGCCCCACAGCATCAGCCAGTATCGCGCCGTTGTATTTCTGAAGCATTTTTATAAGACTCAGGACGCCTTTTTTCTGAAATCCGTAAAGCAGATTGTAAATGACTGAATTTTCCAATCTGCCAATCTGCCGGTTGAATTCCGGGTCATTGTGTTCCTCAATCATCCGTTCTCCGAACATCTCAAAGAGAATTTTGTAATAAATGTCTTTTGGAGTATACTGAATGAATATCTTTTCGATCTCACGGATCAGATATTGTTTAAAATCAGTTTTTTCTTTTGATCCGTCTTTGAAAACAATGGTTTTGTCTTTATGTGCCTGGGGTTTTTTCCATAAATTTTCAAACCAGTTCACCAGTTCCTTATACTGACTGTTGTTCCCGGTTTCAGCAATATTCAGTTCCACATTGCCTGTTTTTTTCAGACCAAACCCTGCTTCTGTAAGGTTTGAACTTCCTGATATGAAATATTTGTTTCTGTAATCCTCTTTTTCCGGTGAAAACAGGTAAACTTTGGCATGGCAGAAATTGGGTTCCAGCGTTTTGGCTGCAACTTTGTCCTGTTTCAGGAAACAGACAGCCTCCTGTGAAAGCCCCTTCAGTTTTAAAGCAGCCTCAATGCTTATATTTTCATTTAACAAATCAAGAGGCCGGTTATCTTCCGGATCAATATTTACAATATCGCCAAGTATGAACCGGAATTGCGAAATTTTGGAATTTACCTGCGCAGATAAAAAGGCAAGCGCGGCAATGGTGAAATAGCCTGTCACAATATCCAGTTTTCCCTTTTCAGTGTATCCGGAAATCCATTCATGAACTTTCATATTTTTGTTTTCATTGTCTAATATCATTTCCACTCCTTAATTTGCGGGAATCGTTTGACTGAACCGGTATTTTCATTTCAGAAATCGCATAAGGCTGTTTCCAGAAAAGAATATACCGCAAAAATAGCATAAGCTTCCAGCTTGTGCCGTGAACTGATCAGGTATATTTATTTTAACTAAAGTTTCTTTACATTAATCATATGTTCTTTAAATATCAAATCATTATATTGTTCTGTATGCTGAAATAATATGCAGGTTGTTTATTTTGACTGATTTATTTTTTGTTATATGTTATTCTGACACTTCACTGGCATATTTTTGCCACTGCTGAATTCATCAAATGATCGGAGTTGTCAGAATGAAAAAAAAAGTCTGTCAGTTTATAAACCGTCTGACCGGAGTTTCACTGATAAAACTTTTAATATCAGCATGTTTTCCTTATCACAAAGATCCTCTTTCATACGAACGGATTCGGGTTTTCATCATGCTTCCTTTTATGGAAGGGGAATCACCCGCGGATTTGGCTCTGGGGCACGGATCAGAACTGAAAAAACTTTATATTATTCTGAACCGGCATCCGGAATCTTCTGAAAGACTGCTTCACCTGACGGGCATTCCTGTTTTTGTCACACTGCCCGGAGAATCCGATATTTCCGGTGAAACTGAAAAAATCCGCCGGAGGATCCGCATTATTATTGATGACACAAAATCTGAAAAATTCGGCAAACATATGGAATTTATACATAAACTGTATGCTCATGCAAAAAAGCGTTGCATCACCGGATACAATTATATTTTTATGACTGCAGCATCCGGTGACACGGTTTTT
>CAZHPS010000175.1:0-12486 GCA_964534335.1 uncultured Desulfobacterales bacterium | reverse complement strand
CCGGAAGGATTCGGATCTTATGATGAGATACGGATATGGATCAAAGAAAATCATGGTCTTGATATACCTTATAAAACTGTTCACAAAACAGTCAGATATTATCTTGGGGGAAGTCCCAAAACTCCGCGTCCTTCGCATATAAAAAAAAACGAAGATGACGTGCGTGAATTCAAAGATTCGCTTCCATGCAGGGTGTCTGAAATAATATATAAAAATGACATAAATGTCAGATTTTTTTCATATGATGAAACAGGATTCGGACTCATAACATCACCTGGAAAAAGAATCACCCTCCGCGGAGTCAGACCGGTCGGACTGATACAGAGAACATTTGAAAATTATTATATTTACGGAGCAGCTGATGTGGCTGACGGTGAAAGTTTTTTTCCCGAATTTTCAAATATGAACACGGACTGTTTTCAATATTTTCTGAACAAATTTTCAGAGTATTTTAAAGACAGTATGAATATCATGCTCATTGACAATGCAGGTATTCACAAAGCAAAAAGACTGATCATTCCCGAAAACATCTGTATGCTGTTTCTGCCGCCTTACAGCCCGGAGCTGAATCCAATCGAACGGTTTTGGCAATATATAAAGGAGGATACAAAAGGAAAAATTTTTTCCGGTCTCCCGGAAATGAAAGATTATGTGGCAGATATTCTGAAAAAATGTTCCCAAAAAATCACAGCATCTCTTACCGGTTTTTCCTATATTTTGGATGCAATTAATATATAATTTCAATGGAGAATTGGTATAAAACAATGGCATGTGTAACATTCCGGCGCGGCAGATGGTGTCTGGACTATTATGACAATGAAGGAAAAAGGCATGTAAAGACTTTGCCGGACGGAACAACAAAGACCAGGGCAAAGGAAATCCTCCGGGGAATTGAGGATCAGTTGTCAAAAGGTTCTTATCTTCCTGAAAAAAAGGTTCCTTTCTTTCGGGATGTGGGAGCAGACTGGCTGGAGCATAAAAAAGCCAACGTCCGTGAGTCCACATGGAATATGTACAGGGGACATCTGACACTGCATTTTGAAACCGTAAACCGGATGCGGATCAGTCATATCCGGATTGCTGATGTGGAAAGATTCATAACCATACATCAGGAAAAGGGAATGAACCTTTCCACCATGCGCAAACTGATTATCACCTTTAATCAGGTCATGAGTTATGCAGTCCGGCACAGATACACAGAGAGCAATCCGGTAAGGGATGCGGAAAGGCCAAGAGACAAAGGCAGTGAACAGACTGTCAGAATCCGTATCCTGACACCGGAAGAGATCAGGGCTTTTCTGTCTGCGGCAAAGAACCCCAAATACAGAACCCTTTTCATGCTGGCTGTCATGAGCGGCGCACGGCAGGGAGAGCTTCTTGGGTTAAAATGGCAGGATGTTGACTGGCAGGAAAAGCAGATACATATCCAAAGGACTTTTAACCATGGGAAATGGTACAAACCCAAAAGCAGAAACTCTGACCGGAGGATTGACATTGGTCCTGAAATGAGTCTGGAACTGAAAAAATGGAAACTGCAATGTCCGCCAAATGAACAGGGCCTGATGTTTCCAAGCAAAAACGGAAACCCCATAACCCAGACCGCTATGATCCGGAGATACTTTTTCCCTGCACTTAAAGCTGCTGGACTGCCCAGGATACGGTTTCATGATCTCAGGCATACCTATTGCAAGTCTTCTCATAGCACAGGGGGAAAACATCAAATACATACAGTCCCAGATGGGACATTCATCCCCAACGGTTACTCTCAACGTGTATGCCCATCTTATGAAACCGTCAAATCAGGAATCCGCACAAAGGCTGGAGACCACCGTGTTTGAAACCGGTAACAAACCGGTAACATCGAAAAGAAAAGGAGCTATGCTGTAAGCATAACCCCATGATTTCAATGGCGCGCCCGGCACGATTCGAACGTGCGGCCTACGGATTAGAAGTCCGTTGCTCTATCCAACTGAGCTACGGGCGCATATTGTAAATATAAACCTTCTATACCATATGTCTGAATATTTGTCTACAGACTTCCGTAAAAATATTTTCATTTTTTATCCTCCGGACCAGGGATCTCCCTGAAACCCTTTTCCTGTGAAAATTATTTTTCTGCCTCCAAATTATTTTTCTGCCTCCAAATGACTGATAATCCTCATATTCACATGCAAATCTCCGGGCATGGATATTTATATAATGAATTTCTTGAATTTCTGGTCTCTTCTGTGTTATAATCACAGATACCGGTTTGGGCACAGACTCCGGAACACGGATGAATGCCTCAGACATGGGAGGCAGCCCATAGAATACCGCTTATTTCAATTATCAGCGATCCCGGACAGACCGGAATGAGCTGTGAAATTCCCTGAAGCACTGAAGGATACAGACAGGGAATTAAAAGGACAGATAAAAAAATTATGGCACAGAAAAAAAAAAAACCACTGATCGTCAATCCGGATGAGCCGGAATCTTCCGGGAGTGCTGCGGATAAATCCCTTGTAAAATTTGATCCTCTGCAGCGGTATCTGGCAGAGGTCAGTCAGTACAGTCTGCTCACGCGGGAAAAGGAAAGGGAACTGGCTGTAAAGGTTTTTGAATACGAAGACCCGGACTCAGCATACTCCCTTGTGACATCCAACCTGCGTCTGGTGGTAAAAATCGCTTTGGAATTCCAGAGGATATGGATGCAGAACCTGCTGGATCTGATTCAGGAGGGAAATATCGGGCTGATGCAGGCCGTGCGGAAATTTGATCCTTACAAGAATGTGAAATTTTCCTATTACGCATCCTTCTGGATCAAGGCATATATCCTGAAATTCATTATGGACAACTGGCGGCTGGTGAAAATCGGCACGACCCAGGGACAGCGCAAACTTTTTTTCAAGCTGAAAAAGGAGAAACAGAAACTCATTGACCAGGGATTTGATCCCAAACCCAAACTTCTTTCAGAAAAACTGGGGGTGTCTGAGCGAGAAATCATAGACATGGATCAGCGTCTGGATGGATGGGATGTCTCCCTTGATGCTCCCATGAAAGAGGATTCAGACACAGAACGGATTGAATTTTTAAGCACAGGTGCGGAATCCGCTGAGGATCAGGTCGCGCGCAAGGAAATGGATCTGCTGCTGCACAGCAAGATTGCTGAATTCAGAAGCAGACTCAGCGACAGGGAACTGGAGATATTTGATCTCCGGGTTTTTTCGGACAATCCGGTAACCCTTCAGGAAATCGGCGACAAATACAGCATTTCCAGAGAGAGGGTCCGGCAGGTGGAAAAAAACGTCATCAAAAAAATGCGGGAATTTTTTAAACGGGAAATTGTTGATTTCGATACATTCGCAGGCGATATTTATGCATAATACATTGATTCGGAAAATATTTTGTTCCCCCGGTCTTTGGGTTCCGTCCCTTATGGCCGCGTATCTTTGCCTCAGTGCGTGCGCATCCGCTCCTCCTTCGCAGGATGCAGTGCCGGAAATACCTGCTGTGGTGGAACACGAAAACGGGGATCGTTACTATTACTATATTGAATCCCAACTCAGCCGCCGTTCCGGGGACACGGAACGTGCGATCTCTTTTCTGGAAAAAGTCATTGAAAGCGATCCCCTTGTGCCGGATCTGAAAAAGGATCTGGCCGAGCTGTACATACAGCAGCAAAGCAATGACAGGGCACTGGCAATAATGGAGGAAATACTGAAACAGGAACCTGATGATGTGGAAAGCCTGATTCTGTCAGCACGGCTGAAACAGAGCCTGAAAATGACAGAAGAGGCAAAAAGAACCTATGAAAAGGTGCTTGATACTGATCCGCAGCAGCAGGAGATTTATCTGCGTCTGGGAGCCATATATATGGACGAAGGCGACTATGACAGCGCGTTTGAGGTCTACAGCCAGTTGGTGCAGAATTTTCCTGACTCGTATGCGGGATATTTCTTCCTGGGAAAGATCCATCTGTCCAGGGGAGAAATAAAAAAAGCGGAAAAAGCATTTGGGAAAACACTGGAACTGGAACCCGGGCTGGAAGAGCCCCGTTTTGAACTTCTCAATATCTATGAAAGCAGGGGGGATACGGACAAAGTAATCCGGATGTACAGGGAGATTCTTGCGGAAGCCCCGGACAATGTGCGTGCAGCCATGGGACTTGCCTATTATTATTACAATTCCGGAAAACTGAAAAGTGCGGAAAAAATCCTCAAAGAGCTGGGAGAGCAGAACAGGGAGAATCCGGAAATCGTGCGAACCCTGATCCGGCTGTATATTGAAACGAAAAAATACGAGGCCGCCATCATTATTATAGAGGGTATGCTCAAAGGCGATCCGGCCAGTTCCGATCTTCATTATATTGCAGGTGTGGCTTTTGACGGAATCGGGGATGAGAAAATGACCCTCAGACATCTGCTGGAGGTAAAAGCAGACTCCCACTTCTATCAGAATGCGGCTGTTCATATCGCGTTTATTTACCAGGAACGCGGGGATGTGGAAAAGGCCATTGCATTTTTGAAAAATGTGATCCGGAATGTGCCGGACAATCCGGAGTTTATGATGTACCTGGGATCTTTTTACGAAGAGATCGGGGATTATGAAAAAGCCGGGGATATTATGAAAAAGGGACTTGAGCTGGAGCCGGAAAATACCCGGCTGTGGTTCCGTCTCGGTGTGATATATGACAAATGGAACAGAAAATCGGATTCCATGGAAATCATGAAAAAAGTGATCGACATGGAACCTGAAAACACCAATGCCCTGAACTATCTGGGATATACCTATGCGGAAATGGGGGTCAAACTTGATGAGGCCGAGAAGCTGATCCGGGAAGCTTTGAAACACAAACCCGATGACGGATATATCATTGACAGTCTGGGCTGGGTATTCTTTCGGAAAGGGGATTATCAGGAAGCCCTGATCCATCTGACAAAGGCCGTGGAACTGGTGCCGGATGATCCCGTAATACTGGAGCATATGGGGGATGTTCACCTGAAGCTGGGCGACAGGGAAAAAGCATTGGAATTTTACAGAAAATCTCTGCTCAAGCGGGAAGATGATGACAGGGGAAAAACCGAAATGGAGCAGAAAATCCGGGAACTGGGCGGGAAAAAGAAATGAATCAAAAACATATGGACAAACTGCAAAGCAATCTCCTGATCAGGGCCTTGCGTATTCTGCGGATGGGAGCTGCTGTGTTTCTGCTTGTCTCCTGTTCCGGCCTGGGCGGAAAAATACTGCCCCCGCCTGTGATTTCTCCCGAAGCCCAGCAGCGTCTGTCCCTGCTGGAAAATCACAACCGGGGACTTGGCACATTCAAGGGAATGGGGAGCTTCCGCCTGGAAAACGAAGAGGGGCTCCGCAACGCGCGCGCGGCCTGGATCGGTTCTGATTTCCGGAAACTGCGTATACAGGTGATGGACATATCAGGAGTTCCGATCATAAGCATCGCGGCAGACGGGGAGTATTTCTGTGCTCTGTCCCACAGGGAAAACCGCTTTTACAAAACACGGGCATCTGATCCCGGTCTGGAAAGGGCCATAGGGATTCCCATGAAAACCCGTGAGGCAATTCAGATTCTTACGGGCCGTGTACCTGTGAGGGGGCATGATTCAGCGCAGATCATCCGGGATGAAAAAAATGAAGGGGATATTCTGGTGCTGACCAGCCGCTGGGGAAGAGTGCTGGAAAAAATCTTTTTTGACAAAGACGGAAAAACTGTTCTGCACATGGAAATGTATGACTCCATGGGAAATTTTGTTTACCGTGCAGAATTCGGGAAGATACAGAGTGCGGAAAATTACCTGCTCCCCTTTGATCTGAAGGTATCAGCCGAAGATGTTCATTTTCACCTGCAAATCGAAAGATACTGGTCTGATATGCCGGTTTCTCCCGCTGTTTTTGTTCTGACTGATCCGGAAAAACAGGAATGAAGTTCCGCAAAAAGACTTTTCATCAGCCAGGACTTTTTCTGCTGAGGGATTTGGAATTGCTGATGTGCCGGTTTCAGTGTTCATGTTTCAGTGCAGATCGGTTACTGACACCTGAACACTGACATATGTGTCCCGGTATTTTAAAAATTTCCCACTTCCCTGACGGAAAACCGCAGGGCAGTGTATAGCCTTTTTCTGAAAAGCTCAGTATCAAAATAAGGTGTTGCCCGCCCCTGAGGATTGTGAAAATCCTCAGGGGTTTCGGACAGGAAAATTGTACAGGCTGTTTTTTTTACAAACCAAAAGACGGCCACAGTCTGATCTGCGGTTCAGTTCAGGCATAAGCTGGAAGCTTATGCTGCTTTGCTGGTATATTCTTTTCTGGAAATCACCTTAACTGCATGGGTTCCACATCCACCCTCCGGTTTTTAATCCGGCCTTCTTCAGTATCATTGGATTCTGCGGGTTTGCTGAATCCGTATCCCAGAGTTTCGAGCCGCTGGGCACTGATGCCTTTTTTCATCAGCCAGGCTTTCACTGTCTCTGCCCGTTTTTCTGACAGCCGCATATTGTACCCCGGAGATCCCACATTGTCCGTATGTCCCTCCAGCCGGACATGCAGCCCGGGATTGTTTTTCATCACTTCTGCCACATGGTTCAGTGTGGGGAAATACTGGGCTTTGATTTTCCACTGATTATAGTCAAACAGCACATTTCCGATAATCCAGCACCCTCTTTCATCCACCCGCACGCCTTTGGGTGTATCCGGACAGGCATCATTCTGATTTTTCACACCATCTCCGTCAGCATCTTCTTCCCCGCCTGATACCGGAACATATGCAGGAACAATTCTTACTTCCTCAGCAGGCTCCGGCGTGCCTGCTGCGGGTTTGAGAAAAATTTTTCTGACAAATCCTGCCATATCTGTGGGTGTGCTGATGGTCTCAGCTTTTTCGGCAAATCCGCATTCTCCGGCCAAAGCAACCTCTTCCATCACCCGTTTTTCTTCAGGATTGTCTCCCACACACACAGTGTATATGCAGACATTTTCACCCAGAGCAGTTTTCATCTCTTTTGCGGATGCGGCAGGATTATCTGCAACCTTTCCGTCACTGACAACAATCACTGCGGATTTTCCCTTTAATGCCCTGAGATCATTTGCACCTTTCTTAATTGCCAGGCCCAGGGAACTTTTGCCGGCCGGTCCCGGAATTTCATAAAGGGCATCCTCCAGGGTTCTGGCCATGGTATAACCTGAAAAACCGTAAGTCAGTTCACTTTCACTGCCGGAAGGTGTGTTTCCGCAAACCCTGAGACCGCCGAGCAGACTGAGCTCCGGCACAGTCCGGTTCATATGGACAAGCATTTCACGGGCAGTTTCAAATTTCTGTTTTCCCATGTAAGATCCTGCCATCGAATCCGAGGCATCCAGAATAATCAGAAAATTGTCCACACCCTGCACATATTTCCCGGACTGCACCGGTGGATTGAGATCCTGAATCTGAAATTCAGGCCGTTTGGACGCACAGCCCGCCACCAGAAGAATGAGTCCTATTGCGGTCAGAGTTCCTGCATACTTTTTCATCATTTTTTCTCCTTAATTTTCAAATGGTTAAATATGATGATACACAACTGATGTCTGTTCAGCCAGACTTGGGTGCATCATAAGTAAGATGCCATAAATTTTCGGGCATAAAATTTTCAGAAAAACCGGATTTTTCGGAAAAATCCGGTTTTTCTGAATACACGAAAACTTTTGTTTGCCTGCTTATACCGATTCGCCATTGGTTTGATCCAATACCGTCAGTTTTTCCGCAGTTCCGGCTGTGCAGAAAACCGCTCCGCTTAATTTCTGCACTCCTCCGGATCAGCATCAGTTCAATGGCGAATTGGTATTACATTACCGGAAACGAAATATGCGGTGCTGCGTATGAACAGAGTGAAGGTCTGTCCCACATTTTTTCCGGTAATGTCTGTATATATGCTGAAAGCAGAAAAGTCAAAACAAAACATTTGAATAAATCCATAACCTTTATTATGGACAAAAAAATACCCCTCCGGCATGTGCAAAAAATCTGCACACCGGAGAGGTATCTGTTTTCGGCTGATGGGCCGAATGATTCATCAGGTAATTCCCAAAAATAAAATACCCGTTTTTTATCATAAACTGCAGGGGCGAAAAGTTTTTCGCCCCTGCATGAGGGCAGATTATTTTTTGGAAAATTTCTTACCTGTTATACAACAGTTCTTTGGGTGTCAGTTCCACCCGCCGGTTTTTGGCCCGGCCTTCCGCTGTTGCATTGGAAGTCACAGGTTTTGATTCGCCGTATCCCACAGTTGTCAGACGGGATGCACTGATGCCGCCTTTTTTGACCAGATAGTCTTTGACAGCATTTGCACGTCTTTGAGAAAGCTTCTGGTTGTAGGCATCGGAACCCACACTGTCTGTATGACCTTCCACTTCCACGTTCAGAGCAGGATACCTGTTCATGATCTGCACGACTTCGTCAAGGACCGGATAATACTGGGATTTGACCACAGACTTGTCAAAATCAAAGTTGATATGAAGAACCCAGCAGCCTCTTTCATCCACTGTGGCACCCGGAGGCGTACCCGGACACTTGTCAACATCATCAGGCACGGTGTCCTTATCCGCATCCGTATCAATAACAGGTTCAGGTGCGGGGGGCGCAGGTGCAACCGGGACGACAGGCGCAGACGGAGCAGCCGGCATTTCGTATGCGCTCAGGATTGTAGCAAAGGTTTCTCCGCTGTATGCTGCGGGACTTTTGCCCAGCACAATCTTTCCGTCTGAAACCTTGGCGTAATCCGTACCGCCCAGTTTCGCTTCCACTGCTTCCGGCGAAAGAGTCAGTCCGTAAGCTGTCAGAATATTGTGAAAATCAACCGGGCTGTATGCGGTTGAAGTGCCTCCGAATACAGGTTTTCCGTCTTTCACCTTTGCATAGGTGCCGGGAACGCCGGCCGCAGCTTCCGGGCTCAGCGTCAGTCCCTGGGCTTCCAGAAGCGCATTGATGGTATCCGGGCTGTACGCTGTTATGGGTTTCAGGATCTTGCCGGATGCTTCCGGCGTCAGTTCAAGGGCAAACGCAGGCAGCCCAATGCACAGGGCCGCACACAGCAACGCAATAATTTTTTTCATCTTTCCTCCTTTGATTTACATTGAATTCTCATCTTCTCATAAGATTGTAAAATTAAAACAGACAAATAAACCCAAACCACCTCCTTCCGGATATATTTATAGAATAAAATGCAAAATCAGGCAAGCCGAAAGGTTATAAAGCATGCCGGAAATTTGTATTTATGAATCTGTCTCCGCGCGTTTTTCTGTGAAACATCCGATGTTTTCTGCTGCCATTTCAGATAAACCCGCCCCAGACCTATCTGAATGTGCAGATTCAGCCACTCTGTTTTACTGACCAAAGGGCAGCTTTTTCAGGAATTCTCCTATCTTTTCCCCGGCCTTCCCGGAAGATTTTTCTCCTGTATCCTCTTTCTTATCCTTTTTCTTTCCGGGTTTCAATATCTGATCCACAGCTTCACTGATTCCTTTTTTGGGATCAGCGAGGATTTCCTTTACTGTTTCCTCCGGCATCTGCCGGATCATTCCCAGCATATCCGGCTGAAAAGAGGGTTTGGAAAACGTGCCTCCCACAAGTACCGGAACCATGATTCCCCTTTGCAGGGAAGAATCTCCTTTGGCTGTGACACTTGCGACAAATTTGGGATTTATCCGGAAATCCAGTGTTTCCCTGTTCAGGTCCGCGGTTCCCTGTCCCTGTGCCCGGAGAAAGGGGGAAAGCAGAGAGCTGCGGGATACATTCACCACACCGCTGCGGATATCAAAAACTGTTTCAAACTCTGAAAAATCTGTCCGTCCGCTGCTTTTTTCCGCGCCCCTGAGCAGCCCGGTCTCAAAAGCACGGTCAATATTTCTGACCATTGAGGTCAGATCAATTCCCTTTATGGCTCCGTCCGTAAAAAGAATATTTCCGTTTCCGTTCAGGGTCTGCCGGATCTGTTCCGGTCTGTCTCCCTTCATGCTTACAGAAACACGTGCACGGGTTTTTCCTTCCAGAAAATCTTTCTGCATCGTATCCCGGAGCAGGGGGTTCACCTGAATTCCCTCTGCATTCAGGGAAATTTCAGTGACAGGCGCACCTTTGCGGAAATCCGCACTGCCTTTCACAGCCAGTGTTCCCCCGTAAAGTCCGGCTGTCAGGGGATCAACCTGGAACATACCGTTTTTTGATGAAATTTTCAAGGATAAATCTGACAGATCCGTTTTTTGGATCCGCAGTTTTCCAATCCGCAGCTTTCCATCCAAAGAAAGATTGCGAAGCAGCGCGTAATCCTCTGCTTTCTGCGTGCCTGCTGTTTTCTTTGCCGCTTCTGATTCGGCTGCGGGCGGCAGCCAGGAATTCAAATCCAGACTGTCCAGTTTTCCGTCAAAGCGGATATCCGGAGCTGCGGCCGGACGGTTCACCTGCATGGAAAACAGCAGGTTTGACTGATCCAGGTTCAGAACCCCTGCGGAAACTGATACGGAATCTGCACTGCCTTTGACATTTCCGCTGAAAGCCGCTCTCTCAGGTGTCCGGGGATTTGCGGTCTTCAGCGGAAAGGGGATGTTAAGCTCAGCCAGGATCTTTCGGGGAGAAAACGGGGAAATTCCGATATTCATATCCGCTTCGGGCCGGGTGCTGATATTGCTGATCCTGCCTTTCATCTCTGCTTTAAGCTGACTGAAGGCGCTGAGATTGATTTCAAGGGGAAAACTTCCTTTGTTCAGCGGGCCTGCAACGGTTTTCAGGGAGACCGGCTGCCGGTCTTTGAGAAGGGAAAGGGAAAGATCATATTTTCCTTCTTTGCCGGAAAGGGCAAGATTCACATCCTGAAATTCCCCAAAGGATGCCTTCAGATTGCTGACACGCAGAGAAATTTCCGCGTCAGATCTGTTGAGCAGGGATTCGTACTGCTCTTTTTTTTCCGCTTTATCCGCTGTTTTTCCCTTTTCCGGTTTTTGTGCTTTCTTTTCCGGGTGCTGCGGGAAATAAGGTTTCAGATCAATGGTATCTGCTTTCATATCCAGCCGCAGCATAGGCCGGGCATCCGGGCCTGCAAAGTTTCCTGCCAGAAAAGAAATATCCGCACGGAACTGATCCAGTCCGATCTTTCCGTCTGACAGAGATATTTCCTTTGCACTTTTTTTTACAAGGGCTTTGAGGGACGCACTGCCGAAAGCATCCGGCGCAGCAGTCAGGGGAAAAGGAATTCCCAGAGCCTCCGCTGTTCTGCGGGGATAAATGGAAGGTATATCCACCATGAGTTCCCCTTCCGGAGATTCTTTCAGATTTTCCGCATGACCGCTGATCTTTATTTCCGCGAGTTCCGAAGCACTACAGGAAATTTTCAGCGGGATTCTGCCTTTTCCCCAGTCCTTTCCCAAAGGGCCGATACTGCCTTCCAGGGAAAGCCGATGTCCGTCCGCTTTTGCGGCAAAAGAGACATCTATGGGATGATCAAAGGACATATCTCTGATTTTCAGATTCAGATCCGAGATTTCCTTCCGGGTTTCTGTAACATGGTCAATCCAGACAAGGGTTCCCCGGATGATGGACAAATCCTCAACGGCAAAAGCCTGAACCGCGGAATCACCGCTTTTTTCCGCTGGGGGTTTCCCTGTTTCTCCGCCCCTGTTTCCGATATTTTCCCAGTTTCCCTGTCCGTTCCGGTTTTTCTCCAGAATAATCCGGGGTTCCTCCAGAACAATCTGTTTCACACGGATATCTTTGGACAGGAGCGGAAGAAGTTCCACCCGTACATCAAAGGATTTGACACGGATAAATGCTTTTTCCGCAAAATCCGGAGGGCTGACTACAGAGACATCAGCCGCGGAAAATCCAATCCGCGGAAAAACGGAAACATCCATTTCCCCGGACAGGGAAACCGGACGCCCCAGCGCATCGGATATCTGCTTTTCGATTCCGGGTTTATACTGCCGGATATCGAAAAAAGCAGGTATACACAGCACTGCCCCTGCCAGCAGCAGCGTTGCAATGCCTCCCGCGATCAGTATCCGTTTAGTCCATTTTTTCATGCTTATCCATCAGATCTGCTGTGACATATCCTGCGGGCAGCATTTTCCTGGCTGTCCGCAGGATTTTTTCATTTTTCCGCATCATCTGCCGGATACCGGAGCGGCACTGCCGCTCCGGCCTGTTTCCCCATCAGCGGATCCGTTTGAATTCAGCCCGCCGGTTGAGCACCCGGCCTTCTTCCGTTTCATTGGAGGCAAAGGGTCGGTGGAAACCGTAGCCTTCCACTGCCAACTGATCCGGTCTGGCTCCCTGGCTGAGCAGGTAGGACATTACGGCCATAGCCCGCCAGTTGGAGAGTTTCATGTTGTAGTCCTCTGTCCAGATGGTACAGGTATGACCCTGAACAGCGAGCTGCACTTCCGGATTGAGCCGCAGCACATACGCGATGTCGTTGAGCATGGGGATGTATTCCGGCTTGATGTTCCACTTGTTCAGGTCAAACTGCA
>CAZHPS010000174.1:0-12512 GCA_964534335.1 uncultured Desulfobacterales bacterium | reverse complement strand
AAACCAGATTTTCTGAAAACTTTATACCCGAATATTTATGGAACTCTACTTATATGCAATAGACGAGGCACGGCTTTTTTTCGGGAATCATCTGCGCGGTGACAAAAATGTCTTCCATTTTTTTTCATGGCACAGACATCACGGCTTTGATGTGTTTCTGATCGGCCAGACCAGGGATCAGCTTCACAAAAACATCCGTGATCTGGTGATTTTTGAATACCGTGCAGCAAACAAGGTAATAAATGTTCTTCCCGGTTTCAGGATGAACATTTATATAGAGGGTATGTATACAGGATTTAAGGTTGTCAGGCCCCGTGAAGAGATTTTCCAGTTATACAAATCCTTTGATGTGCCTGAAATGGAGAAACCGAAAAATCCCTTTATCCGTTATTTCATTATTCTGGGTTGCATATTCTGCATACTTCTGGCATCGCTGTATTATTCCTTTTCCTACAAGCCGCGCATGATTGCCGCGCAAAAGGCAGAAGCAGAGCAGCTTACTGCTGTTCAGCATACTGCCTCCGTCCCGCATTCTTCTTCCGCTTCTCCGCAGTCCGGACGGACTGCGGATTCCTCCGGAAGTCGTACAGCTATGCGTCAAGAAGATGAGCCTGTCCTTCGGAGGTTTTATCTCGGTACTGTGAAAGTCGGAGCATCAGTATCTGTGGTTCATCCGTATGAAAATGAGCTTTACAGCATAAAAAGTTTTCCGCATCCTGTATATTTTGACAGGGACAGGAAAAAATTTTTTTGCAAAATACCCCAGGATGAATATGAACTCTGGAGGGGGGCAGTGGAACCTGACCATGCCCGCCGTGCCATCGCACAAGGGCATGGTCAGGTTCCGCAGCCCCGTCAGGGATCACTTCCTTCCGGTGCAGGGTTTGATTTGTGAAATATTTTTTGACATTCTGATGTGTACGTCTTTTGTACGTCTTTTTCCTGGATAAAGGCAACAAAAAAAGGTTACGGATTTTCCGTAACCTTCTGATTTCTGTGGCGCGCCCGGCAAGATTCGAACTTGCGACCTACGGATTCGTAGTCCGGCGCTCTATCCAACTGAGCTACGGGCGCATTTGATTTAAGAACCGTCCTTATAGCATAAGAAAAAGCTGCTGTCAACCCATGAGGATATTTTTCCCTGAAAAAAATATTCCGGCCCGGTTTTTGCCTACTCTGCCGGCCTTGTAAAAGTCAGCAGATCGGAAAGTTTTCAGCGGATCGGCAGCGGTTCCGGAGTGCATAAATTGTATTTCTGCATGGCTCTTCTCTTCAGTTCCGCAGGGCAGAAATACAATTTCTGCACTCCTCCGGAAACTTTCTGAGATGCTGAATGTCAGTCTGCCCCGGTCTGAGTTTCCCCGGCAGGGAGCGGAGCATCATTTTCCTTATGTTCCTTATTTTTCCGGGTGTTTTCAGAATCAGACATGATTTTGTCTATATTCAGGATGATGATAAAATCGTCTTTGCGTTTTCCCACCCCTTTTATGTATTCGGTGTTCAGTCCGATTCCCACCTTTGGGGCCGGTGAAATCTGTTCGGGCAGCAGATGAATCACCTCCTGCACAGAATCTGCCACAATTCCCACAGGCATGACATCCCCCTCCAGCCGCACTTCCATAATCACAATGCAGGTGTCAACTGTTCTTTCCGAGGGAGCCATTCCCAGTTTCAGACGCAGATCAATCACGGAAACCACATTTCCCCTCAGATTGATCACCCCTCTGAGCCAGTCCGGCATACGGGGAACCACTGTGATTTCAGTGTAATCCGTAACCTCCCGCACATTGATGATTTCAATGGCAAAGGTTTCCTCTCCGAGTGTAAAGGTGAGATACTGACAGGTATCTTTTATGCCAATGTCTTCTTCCATAAGCCTGCCTTTCAATACCGTTCAAAACCGTTTTCAGCCTCATCTTCCAGATAAATGCCGGCAAGGTCTTTTGCCTGTCTGTTTTTTGGATACAGAGAATCTGCTTTCCGGTTTTCCGGGGGACAGTTTTCTTCCTGTTCAGTGAATTCCCTGGCCGCCGCTGTTTCCCATGCTGCATCTTTTTCCTGTATTTTCCGCAGGATTTCTTTTTTCATTTTGCGGGAAAGCGTGAAAAAAGAAACCGTGTGCAGCATACGTTTTGCCAGTGCAGAAAAATCACGGCTGCCGGCTGCCATTTCCTCGGTCGCGGCCGCGTTTTCCTGAATCACCTGTTCCAGTTGCTGCACAGCTTTGTTGACCTGTGCAATACCTCCGGCCTGTTCCGCGCTGGACGCACTGATTTCCTGCACCAGTTCTGCGGTTTTCTGTATGCCGCTCACCATTTCTTTAAGCATTTTTCCTGCATTTTCCGCTATTTCCACATTTGCAACAGAAAGGGTGTTAATTTCTTTGGCAGCATTCTGGCTCCGTTCCGCCAGTTTGCGCACCTCGGCTGCCACCACGGCAAAACCCTTGCCATGCTCTCCCGCGCGCGCAGCCTCAATGGCAGCATTGAGAGCCAGCATATTGGTCTGCCGGGCAATTTCCTCCACAATGCGGATTTTTTCCGAGATGCTTTTCATGGCTTTGACTGTTTCATCCAGGGATTTGCCTCCGATCTCAGCATCCTGCGCGGCTTTCCGGGCAATCACGGCTGTCTGCATGGCATTATCCGCATTATGGTTCACCATGCTGCTCATCTCCTCCATGGAACTGGATATCTGCTCAATGCCCGCAGCCTGCTCGGATGTTCCCTGGGAAATTTTTTCTGAACCCGAACTGAGCTGATTACTGCCTGCGGCCACCTGTTCAGCCGCGTCCTGCACGGAAACAGCAAAACGGCCAAGATTTTCAATCATTTTGCTGATGGATTTGCCAAGACTGTCCCTGTTTGACAATATACTGACCTCTGCATCCAGATTCCCGTCCGCCACTTTTTCCGCAGCCTGCACAGTTGCCTGCAGATTGGATATGAGCATATTGATATTGCTGCGGATTTCATTGAAATCCCCCCTGTATTCCTCTGCAATTTTTTCCGGGAAATCCCCGACCGAAATTCGGGCAATATACTCTGCCGCCACATACAGAGGGCCGCTGACCGCATCCAGTGTATGGTTGATTCCCTGAATGATCTGTGCATATTCTCCCCTGAACCTGTCTGCATTCCCCCGCACATCAGGTTTTCCCTCTGCTGCTGCACGGGTAAGGCTGTCAATATCCGCAACAATTTCCCTGATGGTGCTGATCATAATATTGAGGGATTTTCCCAGCACATCCTTTTCTGAAAGAACAGAGACCTGCACAGACAGATCGCCTTGTGCAATTCTTTCGGCCATATGGACAGTTGTGCTGAGATTGGAAATAAGTGCATTGAGATTGCTGATGATTTCATTGAAATCCCCCCGGTATCTTTCTGTAATCGGTTCAGGAATATCCCCTTCGGAAATCCGTCTCACAGTGACCGCAGCCACATGGATGGGATTTACAAACGCATCAATGACATTGTTGATTCCTTTCACCAGATCCTGCCAGTTTCCCCCAAAGGCTGATGCATCCCCCCGTATTTCCAGTTTTCCCTCCCCAATGGCCTGTGTCAGCCTTTCCATGTCAGCGATCACTTTTCCGATGGTATCCCTCATGTTACGGAATGCATCAGCCAGTTCCCCGATTTCATCATTTTGCCTGATGCCGATTTTCTGACTGAAATCTCCGGCAGATACCGCATTGGCAATCTGCAGAATGCGGTTTACAGGCCGGATAAGCATTTTGCGCAGGGCCATGGTGATGAACAGCAGCAGCGCAGTGTCAAGCAGGACAACCGCAGCAGAAATATTTCTGATTTCCCGCCGGAGTTCAGCTTTCATAAGATCGCGTGTGACATAAACCCTGACAAGTCCGACCGTCTTTTCACTGCGCTGACCAAGCCTGTCACCGCTTTGGATATTTTTTTCCATCACTATGCAATCACCGGATATTTCGTGATCAAAACTGACAATCTGACCATTGTCATCTCTTTTTTTTGCTTCAAAAAGACTATTGTCCGCCAGCACAGTCACAGCATAGATATGCGGGTTTTTCATTTCAGAAACCACGACTTTTTCCACCTGGGGCTTTTCAAGATTCCACATTGGAACAGCCAGACTTTCGGCCAGTCTCTCAACCGTGCTTTGTCCCAGAAAATCCAGTTCCCCGCTTTTCTGCTTTTCCAGACTGTGATACTGGTAAAAGCCGTAAAGAGAGAGAATCACTGTGCTTAACACAACAATTGCCCCTCCGATTTTCATCTGGATACTGCCCCGGAGCGTTCTGCCTTTTTCTGACTGAATATCTGTCATGATCACCTCTTATTGTAAAAAATCCAAATGAAACAGCAGGAAACCTGAAAAAATGTAAAAAATTTTTGACAGTCTGCTCAGTCCGCTTATTTAATAGTGTTCAAATTCACCCGGCTCATAATCCTCCACCTGAATAACAGGTGTATCGGAAAGCAGTTTGCGGGAACCGGAATGAACCCCATGAAAAAATGCTGTTTTTTCCATATTTTTGCTCACGGTCCCGGATTTCCGTTCAGATCGGGCCATTGCAGGACTGTGTTTTTTTCCGGGTCCGGATTCAGAACCGGTTTTTGCAGAATCCTTATACGTATGAATCTCTTTATGCTCTTCATACTCCTCATGCCTGAAAGCCGCTTTTGCGCTTTCCGGTATTCTGAAAAACGAGGCTGCTTCCAGCAGTCTGGCTGCCTGACGGGAGAAATCCTGGCTGGCTGCTGCCATTTCCTCTGTAGCTGCCGCATTCTGCTGAATAATCTGATCAAGCTGCTGAATGGCCTTGTTGACCTGAACAATGCCGGCTGCCTGTTCCTGACCGGACACACTGATTTCCTGCACCAGTTCCGATGTTTTCTGTATTCCCTGCACCATGCCGGTCATGAGACTGCCGGTTTTTTCCGCAATGCCGATATTGGTTTCGGAAAGGGAATTGATGGATTTGGCAGCGTTATGGCTTTTTTCCGCAAGTTTGCGGATTTCCGCAGACACCACAGCAAAACATTTGCCGTGATCACCGGCACGCGCGGCCTCAATGGCCGCGTTCAGGGCCAGCATATTGGTCTGCCGGGCAATGTCTTCAATGATGCGGATTTTTTCCGAAATGCTTTTCATGGCCTGCACGGTTTCGCTTATGGCATTGCCCCCTTCCAGCGCATCCTGTGCAGCCTGCATGGCAATAGCGGCTGTCTGCCTTGCATTTTCCGCATTCTGGGAAATCATGGAACTCATTTCCTCCATGGAACTGGATATCTGCTCAATGCCTGCGGCCTGCTGTGTTGTTCCCTGGGAAACCTGTTCTGCGGAAGCACTCAGTTGTGTGCTGCCTGCGGCCACATGCCCCGCGGAGGTCTGCACATGAATGGCAAACCGGCTGAGATTTTGGATCACAGCATTGAGACTGGTGCGCATTTCATTGAAATCGCCTTTGTATTCATGTGCAATCTGTTCGGGAATATCCCCTTCGGCAATACGGGACAGACATGCTGCTGTCAGGCGCAGGGGGCTGACCACTGCATCCATTGTGCTGTTCACCCCCGCGATGATTCCCGCATAGTCCCCCCCGAATTTTTCGGCATTTCCGCGCAGTTCAAGCCTGCCTTCCAGTGCCGCATCAGTCAGATCGTGTATATCAGATACTATGCTTCTCACCGTTGAGACCATCATATCCAGAGATTTCCCCAGTATATCTTTTTCCGAAAGAATGTTCACTTTCGCTGACATATCGCCTGCGGCCACTTTTTCCGCGACATGCACGGTTTCCCGGAGATTGGATATGAGTCTGTTGATACTGTTCCGGATTCCGTTGAAATCCCCTTTGTATTCCCCGGCAATGGTTTCAGGAAAATCCCCTCTGGCGATCCGCTCAAGATATTCGGCTGTAACCTGTATGGGATCGGTGACAGCATCCATGAGATGATTCATGCCCAGCACCATTTCATGCCATCCTCCCTCAAAGTCCGAGGCACTGCCCCGCTGATCCAGTTTTCCCTCCCGTGCGGCAGTGATCAGCATGGTCATTTCCGAGGAAACCGCCTTGAGACCGCTGATCATGGCATTGAGGGCTTTCATGAGACGGTCATTTTCCGAACGCTCAGACGCCTCGACCATCAGGTTGCCTGCCGCGATTTCTTCGGCAATCCATGTGGTGGCATTCATGGAATTGATCAGCATGTTCAGATTGTTGCGGATTGCCTCAAAATCACCTTCAAACCGTCCTGTGATTTTTTCCGGAATATCGCCTCTGGAAATGCGTTCCACCATTGCTGCGGTCATATGAATGGGTTTCACAAAGGCATCCACAAGGGAATTGACACCGCTGATCAGTTCCTGCCATGCACCGGGAAAATCTCCGGCATCGGCCCGGACATCCAGTTTTCCCTTATGAACAGCCGCAATCAGACGGTGTATTTCCTGTATGACAGTTTCAATGGTTTTTTTCATATTGCGGAACGCGTCAGCGAGCATACCGATTTCATCTTCCCCGTGAATTCCGATTTCCTGCGTGAAGTCCCCGCCTGCAACAGCATTGGCTGTCCTTACCACTTTTTTCACAGGACCGATGACCGTAAAGGTGACAAAAACCATGAGACAGAGGATTGCCAGATACAGTACCATAACCGTGACAAGGATTTTGACAATCTCCCTCTGCAGTTTTTCCATCATAAATTTTTTTGTAATCCAGATTGTCACCTTTCCTATGCCTGTACCGTCCTTTACAATGCCCCGTTCCTGACTGACACAGTCTGGGGGAATCTGCATTTCCCCCTCCGGCTCCGCAGCCTCCCAGGAAGCGGGATTCCGGACAATTTCTTTGATTTTTGCTCCTGTTTCATCCCGGACAGACACCGCATATATCCGTGCATCCCGCATCTGCGTATGTATGGTCTTTCCCAGCATTTCATCGTGCATGTCCCATACCGGAATGACCAGATTCTCAGCCAGTGTTTCAACTGTGTGATTCCCCAGTATTGTCAGATCCTCCTCATATCCGGATTCTATGTCCCGGTACTGGAAGATTCCGAATGCTGTCAGAACCACTGTAATCACAAGAATAAAGCTCAGACCGATTTTGAACTGGATGCTTCTTTTCCAAAGTTTTATAAGATTCATTTTTTTTCTCCTGCATGTATGGCAGGGAAGATTCCGGGCAGCCCTGCTGTTTTTTTCCTGTTTTGCCTGTGTGCACATTGCCGGATAGAATTTTATAATTAATTTAAATTATTAATTTATATTATGGAAAATTTTCATACTGTGTGGCGCGCCGGAATGACAGTGTCACAAATGGGTTCCTGATTTCTGAAACGGCTTTAAAATATCAATTATACCGGTTTGTCAGAAAACGGGCAGTGAAAAGATCAGAGTTTGACATCAGTTAGCATAATTCGGAAGGATTCGCAAAATAAAAGAGAGATATTTTTCTGAAAAAATCCGGTTTTTCTGTACACTTCAGCGCATAAGGTGATTTCTGAAAATAAATATTTCACCCCGCCTACCCCAAAATATTATCTGAAAACCTATAAAATCAAAGCTGACAAAGCACCGGTACACAGGCAATTTGGTTTTTGCAGAACAGATTACTGATTAACAAACTGAATTTTTTTAAAAAATTCAGTTTGCAATACTGATTCGCCATTGATCTGATACAGTCTGCACTCCTCCGGATCAGTATCAAGTCAATGGCGAATTGGTATTACAGTCCGGGCGAAAACAGATCCGCTTCAAACCTCAGCGTTGCGAAATAGTCTTCCGGAGTTTCAGCCCTGCGGATAAGTTCCACCGAACCGTCAGTGCGGAGCAGCAGTTCTTTGGGACGCAGTTTGCCGTTGTAGTTGAAGCCCATGGCATGACCGTGCGCGCCGGTGTCCTGAATCACCAGAATATCTCCGTCTGAAATCCGGGGGAGTTCCCGCTGAATTGCAAATTTGTCATTGTTTTCACAAAGAGAGCCTACGACATCCACCACTTCGCTTGGCCCATGCAGATCTTTTCCCGGCACTTCAATATGATGATATGCCCCGTACATGCCCGGACGCATGAGCGCGGACATGCACGCATCCACGCCGATATATTTTCGGTAAATATCTTTGCGGTTAATGGCCGTAACCGCCAGCACGCCGTGGGGGCCGGTCATGTATCTGCCGCTTTCCATAAACAGTTTAGGAGTATATCCCATGCTTTTCTCAAACTGCCGGAAAAGATCTGTGATTTCCCTTCCCATTGCGGAAAGATTCAGGGGACTGTCTTCGGGCCGGTAGGGAATGCCCAATCCTCCGCCGATATTGATGAATTCAAAGCGGATGTCCAGTTGTTTTCCTATATTTTCAGCAAGTTCCAGAAGTATCCCCGCTGTTTTCACCTTGCAGGTGTAATTCCGCTCATTGGAAACAATCATGGTATGCAGCCCGAAACGCCGCGCCCCCCGTTCTTTGGCCTGCCGGTAGGCATCGATAATTTGGGTGTCACTTACCCCGTATTTGGCCTCTTCCGGATGCCCGATAATCTCGTTGCCGGAAATTTTGGGTCCCGGATTGTAGCGGAAACAGATCAGTTCCGGCATCTGCGGCACTTTGGGAATCATGGAAATATCATCCAGATTCAGGATGCATCCGCCATCTGCCGCAGCAGCCGTGAATTCTTCCTGACTGGTGTTGTTGGAGGTGAACATGATTTCTTCCCCTTTTCCTCCAATCTTCCGGCTGAGCATGAGTTCTGTTATGGAACTGCAGTCAAAACCAAATCCCATGCTTTGCATAATTTCCAGAATCCGGGGATTGGGAAGGGCCTTGACCGCAAAATATTCCCTGAATCCATCCACTCCGGCAAAAGCATTTTTCAGTTCCTCACCGGTCTGGCGGATGCCGGTTTCATCATAAATATGGAAGGGCGTGCCAAAGTGAGCGGTAATTTCCTGCAAAACAGGAAAAAGTCTGTCTTTGAAAGACTGGGACATGGGCATAGTGAAAATTTCTCCTTATAAAAATGTCAAAATCAAATTTCAAACCTGCGGGACTTATGCTGTTGAATTTCAGCATATTGATTTTTTTATAAATACTGATTTTGTAATCACAAACATGTTTTTGTAAAATAAAATGCCTGAAAACCGGGCGCACAGTTGTTCCCGGCCTGAAAACAAAATGACAATGCCTGTTTCAGATTAAATTATATCAATCAGGTGAGGTTTTGGCAATGAATTATAAAAAAATCCGAAACAGGCTCCGGCTGTGACCGGATATAATACCAAACCGCTTTCAAAGTTCGGGGGAATGCCTCTTTTTTTAACCGCGAAAAAACACTGACAGCACTGGAAATCCGAAAGGATTGAGATTATTACAGAAAAAAATTGCAAAAACAAATCGGAATCCCGGCAGGGATGACATTGTCAGCCGATCTGACCCTTTGTCAAAAAAACTCTGTAAGGCGATTTCAAGAAAAGAATATACCACAAAAGCAGAATAAGCTTCCAGCTTGTGCCGTGAACTGAACAGGTATATTTATTTTAATAAATCACCTAAGCTCTATGGGAAATTCTCCCCGGAAAAAGGCTTCCGGCAAGGAATAAAAACAGGAAATGGGAATTTTCTGTTGAATTTTGTCAGGATTTAAGATTAAAAGAGAAAGAATGTCCGGGTTCCGAAGACGGGATTTCAGACTTTTTCTGTAATCATATGCCCCTTTGGGTGTAAAAAAATCTTTGCAGCCAGGTTTCACAGGATTTGATTCAATGTAAAATTTTTATATAAAAAGGAGTATTCAGAGAATATTATGGAGTTGACACGGGAGGAGATACAGCAAAAACTGATGCGGATTTTTGAAAAGAATTTTGAGATTGAAAATCCGAAACCTGATGATGACCTGAGAAGTGAATATGAATTCGACAGCATTGATGCCATAGAACTTCTTGTGGAAATTGAGAAAATGCTGGGTTTTCCTCTGGAACAGGAGGAAAAAAAACAGGCTATGGGCGTCAGAACCATCAATGACATCTGTGATTATATCGAATCAGTCAAAGCCGCAAGGGACTGACATACAGGAGCAGGAATGGAAAGAAGAGTTGTTATTACAGCAGGATCGGCCATTACACCCATCGGTCATGCAAAAGAAGACATTGTTCAAAGTCTGGAAAAGGGCATTTCCGGCGTCAAACCTTTGAAACCGGACGGTCTGCTTTCTGCGCATATTCATTCCGGTGTGTTCGGCACAGTGGATTATCCCATAGAATATGATTTCAAACGCAGTCATCGGAAGACAATGGGGCCTGTGGCCTATTACGCGTGTCAGGTGGTAAAGGAAGTACTGGAAGCCTCAGGGCTGGATCAGGAATTCATCACTTCCGGCAGACTGGGTGTGGCTTTTGGTTCCACACATGGCAGTCCCACCGTGCAGAGAAGCATTTACAAAAATTTCTTCAGCGGAGAGGCAGATCAGTTTTCCAGCGTCAGCGCTGTGGATTATCTGAGATCAATGGTTCATACCACAGCCGTAAATATCACCAAAATGTTTGGCATTACCGGAAGGGTGATTGCCTCTTCCACAGCCTGCACCACCGGCAGCCAGTCTGTGGGATTTGGTTATGAAACCGTGAAATTCGGAATGCAGGATGCCATGATCTGCGGGGGCGCAGATGAGTATGATACCACCACAGTTGCAGTTTTTGACAACCTGCTGGCCTGCTCCACTGCATTCAATGCCACACCGCATCTGACGCCCAGACCCTTTGATGCAAAGCGTGACGGGCTTGTGGTGGGCGAAGGCGGGGGTGCAGTGCTGCTGGAGGAATATGAATTCGCAAAGAAACGGGGCGCAAATATCATCGGCGAAATCATAGGTTTTTCCTGCAATAACAATGGCGGGGATATGATACTGCCAAACGCGGACGGTATCAAAGCCACGCTGCGTCTGGGACTGGAAAACGCAAAGATTTCACCGGAAGATGTGGATTTCATCAGCGCACACGCGACAGGAACCAAGATGGGCGATGTGATTGAGGCACAGGCCATTGGCAGCATTTACGGAGACAAACCTTATGTTACGGGCCTGAAAAGCTATATGGGTCATACAATGGGAACCTGCGGGGTTATTGAAATCCTGCTCAGTCTGTATATGATGGAAAAAGGTTTTATCGCGCCTACTCTGAATCTGGATGAAATTGACAAAAGATGCGCTATGATCCGCCATGTTACAAAACTCCGTGAATTTCCCATACGCATTGCGGCTGTGCAGAATTTTGCATTCGGAGGAGTGAACACCTGCGTGATTGTGAAAAAATTTACAGGCTGAGGTTTGCATATGCCAAAACATAACAGCTTTTTCATCAAACATGCCAGATTTGTCAAACCAATAGCAGACCCGGTGCTGACAATTATCTTCTGGACGTATTTCACTTTGGGATTTGTGCTGTTTTTTTCGCCCTTTTATTTGCTTTCATATTTTTTTTCCAAAAACCGGGAGCAGTCTTTTCAGAGGCTTAATCATCTGTTTTACAGAGGATTTTTCAAACTTGTACGAAATCTGACACCCGGAGTTGCGATCCATGTTTCAGATAAGGTTCTGGCTGTCCGTTCCTCGGTGATTGTCAGCAACCATCTTTCCTATCTGGATCCAATTCTGCTGATCTCTTTGTATGAAAAGCAGAAAACCATTGTGAAAAGCACTTTTTTCAAAGTTCCCATATTCGGATGGATGCTGAAAATGTCAGGTTATCTGCCATCAGTAATGAGCGGAGATGTGCTGATGATGCAGCACATTGAATCAATGGATAACTATCTTGAATCAGGCGGAAATTTTTTTGTTTTTCCCGAAGGAACCCGCAGCCGGGATGGAAAGATCGGGGATCTGAACAAAGGTGCTTTCAAGATTGCCAGATTATGCAAAGCACCGGTAAAAATCCTGCGAATCAGCAGTTCCGGAGATCTGTTCCGGCCCGGAAAATTTCTCTTCAGCACCTGTGTTCCCATAAGCATCAGTGTGGAACTTGCAGGTGAGATTCACCCGGATTATGAGGGAGAAAATTTCACTGTCTCCGGACTGACAGCGCAGGTGCTGGAAATGATGGAGAGGAATGAGAAATGATGAATCCGGGCTGCTGCCGTGAGGGAGCAGACTCTTTCAGATTGAGGCCAATCAGAATGGGCTTGCCCGGATTTTCAGATAAAAAAATTTCAACTGCGTAACGTCTAATACCGATTCGCCATTGATTCTGTACAATACAGAATACAAATCCGGAGGAGTGCAAAAATTAAGCGGAGCGGTTTTCTGCACACGCGCAGCAGCGGAAAAACTGACAATAAATATTGTATCAAATCAATAGAGAATTGGTATAAGGTGATTTCCGGAAAAGCAGAATAAGGTTCCGGCCTGTACCCTGTGCCTGTGAACTGACATGGGATATTTATTTTCAGAAATCACCTGAGTGTTCTATTCATCACTGTCATTGACAGAGTAAATGGCCGTGCCGCTGAAGCGTATGGGAATCAGCCGCCAGATGGCAT
>CAZHPS010000173.1:0-12535 GCA_964534335.1 uncultured Desulfobacterales bacterium | reverse complement strand
CGGAAAGCCGAACGTCTTGCCGCAAAACTCAGGGAACTTGGCATTGATCCGGAACAGCCGGATCTTTGAGCTGACTGATTTTCATTGCTGTTCCGATCTTCACCTCTCATAAACGGAAAAACTGATGTTGCCTGCACACGTATACAGATTTGCAGAAAATGTCTGTCCGGCAACCCTGATGGTTTTCAAAATCATCCGGAGTTGCCGGGGACAGTCTTTTTCTTAAAACGCATGGGATGCAAAAAATTATTTGACAAACCCGCGTGCATGACAAAATATTTCTTTGAAAAAAGACAGCAGATATTCTCACCGATGACAGGTATCATAAGGATACCCATTTATTTGTTTTTTCAGAATCAGACGGTTTTCCGTCATCAGAATTGCATTTTGGGAGGAATTTTTTTATGGAAGCCAGAAAAGAAACGCATCAGTTCAAAACAGAAGTTCAGCAGATTTTAAATCTTATCATCAATTCCCTTTATTCCAACAGGGACATTTTTCTGCGGGAACTGATTTCAAACTCATCCGATGCCATTGACAAACTCCGTTTCAAATCCCAGACCGAGCCTTCGCTTCTCGGAGAGAATACGGAATTTTGCATCAGAATCGCCGCAGATCCGGAAAAGAAAACCCTGGAAATATCTGACAACGGCATTGGCATGAGCTATGAAGAGGTCACCGAAAATATCGGAACCATTGCCAAAAGCGGAACAGCGGCTTTTTTGCAGGCTTTGGAGCAGGCCAAAACCCAGGATATGATTACGCCGGAACTTATCGGCAAGTTCGGGGTCGGGTTTTACAGTGCATTCATGGTTGCGGAAAAAATCACCCTGATCACAAAAGCTGCTGGTTCGGACAAAGCCGTGAAATGGGAATCCACCGGAGACGGTTCCTATACCATTGAGGAATGTGACAAAAAATCAAGGGGTACGGATATTGTTCTGTATTTGAAAAAACCCGAAGAGGGGGAAAAGGATTATACACAGGAATGGACCATCCGGGGCATTATCAAACAGCATTCTGATTTTGTTGCCTATCCCATTCTTATGGAAGTGGAGCGGGATGAACCCATTCCGGAATCTGAGCAGATCAAAGACAAAGACGGCAAACCCATGGGGGAAACCAGCCGCAAGGTTCGGAAAGAGGAAACCCTCAACTCCATGAAGGCCATATGGACCCGAAGCAAAAACGATGTTTCCGAAGAGGAATACAAAGAATTCTACAAACATATCAGCCATGACTGGAATGATCCCCTGACCCAGGTTCACATGAAGCTGGAAGGTGTGACCGAGTATGACGCGCTGCTCTATATTCCCGCGCAGGCTCCCTTTGATTTGTTTTTCCCGGAGCGCAAACACGGCATTCATCTGTACTGCAAACGGGTTTTCATCATGGATGACTGCAAAGAACTTCTGCCGGAATATCTGCGTTTTGTAAAAGGCGTGGTGGATGCGCCTGACCTGAATCTCAATGTGAGCCGGGAGATTCTGCAGCAGGATCGGCTGGTGCGCAATATCCGCAAGAATCTGGTGAAAAAACTCCTGGAACTGTTCAAAGGCATGGATGCGGAACAGTATGGAAAATTTTACGCTGAATTCGGCTCTGTAATGAAAGAAGGCATTCATACAGACTGGGAAAACAAGGACAAAATCTCGGAGCTGATCCAGTACAAAACCACAAAATCCGGGGACAAGTATGTACGTCTGAAAGACTATGTCAGCGCCATGAAACCGGATCAGAAAGAGATTTACTATATCACGGGAGACAATCTGTCCCTGCTGCTCAACAGTCCCCATCTGGAGGCACTCAAGGACAAAGACTATGAAGTGCTGCTGATGACAGATCCTGTGGATGAATGGGTGGTGCAGGCTCTGACCGAATATGAGGGCAAAAATCTGAAAAGTGCGGAAAAAGGCGATCTGGAACTGGATAAGGACAAAGAAAAAAAGGAAGATGAGAAATTCAAGGCTCTTTTTTCCCATATCAAATCCGTGCTGGATGCCCGTGTCAAAGATGTCAAGTCTTCCTCCCATCTCAAGGATTCCCTCGCGTGTCTGTCCGGTGAAGACTATGGCATGAGCGCGTACATGGAAAAACTGCTCAAAGCATCGGGCGGCAGTGTTCCGGAAGTGAAACGGGTGCTGGAACTCAATACAGCGCATCCGGTCATGGAAAAGATCAATGCCCTGTATGAAAAAGACAGAAATGATCCGGCTCTCAAGGATTACAGTCAGTTGCTGCTGGATATGGCTGTTGTCAGCGAAGGCGGAAAGATTGACAATCCCTCCCGTTTCAGCAAAATGGTCGGGGATCTGATGAACCGGGCAATAGTTGGATAGTTTCTGAACCATCCACTCATACCAAATCACCAGTGAACACATGCTTTTGAAAAGAACATCTTTCTGTATTAAACAGAAAAAAGACAGTCATATTGTATGAATGCTTCATTTCACTTTAAATTGCAGGCCGGATTAGCGCAGGCGTAATCTGACAACCCGGTATCCATCCGGAATATTTCCATAATTTAAGTTGAAACAATGCACTGATACTCTGTCAGGTTTGATTTTATGATCTGAAGTATACAAAAAAACCGGATTTTTCTTAAAAATCAGGTTTTTGCAACTCACAGATTCAAGGCTGACAGAGTACTAATTCAATGGAGATTTGGTATCATACCAATTCTCCATTGATTTGATACAATGTTTATTGTCAGTTTTTCCCGGTTCCGCGTGTGCAAAAAACCGCTCCGCTTAATTTTTGCACTCCTCCGGTTTGAATTCCGCATTATATAAAACCAATGGCGAATCGGTATCAGAATCCCCAAATTGCAGGGAAGCAAAGTCAGCAGATCGAAAATTTCAGTTGAATAATATTATCTGTCTATAAATACAGCATTAATCAAGTGATGATTTCTGTCCGCCGCCTGACGCAGAAAGGTAAGCATCAGTTTGGGGGGAAACAGTTAGGATGACAGAGAAACCTTCCCACTGACGGGACTGACTGATGTATTTTTCAGCCGTGACGGTGATCTTCACAGAATCCGCATCCGAAGTTTTATTGATCATTAACAATTCGGGGCTGTCAGTATGAAGAGTCCCACTACTACATGACCAATTTAGATTTTATGGTATCAAATCCCCTCCTGAGAGGGGCAGGGGGTGTGTTTGGGTGTCTGCAAGTCCGGACACACCCCTGCCCCTCTCAAGAGGGGAATATATAAAATTCAACGTGGTCATGTACTACCTGCTTTTTTTTACCACGGTACACACGGACTGCACGGCCCAAAAAATATGGCCTGTGAAACATTGCGTTTTTCTCTGCGGACGCTGTGTTAATCATGATACAATTCCTTACCTTCACCTTCCTCTTTTGTAAAATTCTTCAGTGTTAATCTTTGGGTCACAACAGTGCCGTTGGACAGACAGTCTGCTTCGTGAATTTGTGTTCTTTTTGTAATAATACCGATTCGCTGTTGACCGGATACTATACGGACTGATCCGGAGGAGTGCAGAAATTAAGCGGAGCGGTTTTTTGCACAGCCGGAACTGCGGAAAAACTGACGGTATTGGATCAAACCAATGGCGAATAGGTATAAGGTGATTTATCAAAATAAATATACCAATTCATGGTTCACATTCACAGGGCAAAAGCTGGAAGCTTCTGATACTTTTGCGGTATATTCTTTTCTGGAAATCACCTAATATCAATTCACCGATTTTTTTTCAGCATCTGCGGCAGATCAAATCAGGGGATTTGGTTCACTGTCCCGCATTTTTATCAAAAAGTCTTTTCATTTGCATCAGATTTGTTATAATGCTGAGGATATTTTTGTTTTGTTCCATAAGCAGGCAAACGGAATTTTTCGTATTCAGAAAACCGGATTTTTTCTGAAAATTTTATACCCGAAAATTTATTCCGGCTTACTTAACTGATGTTACGCCAATCCTTCAGAACCCGGCAGACTGCTGTATTTCCCATCATTCCGGTGAAAACCGGAACCCAGTAATGTCAGGCGTTCCGGCTGCCGACTTTCGCCGGTATGACGATTCGGAGTAACATCAGTTACTTAACACAAATCCGTCAGGATTGTCTGTTTTTTTGGCAGTCAGATATTTTTCAGCGATTTCGAGAATCTGAAAACAGGTTCCGGTTTCAGACAATGGGAATTCAATGGCTTTACTGAGCATAAAAAATGTGAATATGGGATTCGGCGGCCCCCGGCTGCTGGATGATGTCAGTCTGCAGATCGAAAGCGGGGAGAGGATCTGTCTGATGGGGAGAAACGGAGCGGGAAAATCAACACTGCTTCGGCTCATAAACAAAGAAACCGTTCCGGATGCAGGTGAAATCATCTGGCAGCAGGGTATACGGGTTGCTTTTCTTCCCCAGGAAGTGCCGCGGGAAACACAGGGAAAAGTGCTGGACGTGGTCTGCGGATCTGAACAGTCTGATTATAGTGAAACCGAAATCCGGCTTCAGGCTGAAAGCATACTGTCCCGGATGAAACTGGAGCCGGATGCAAACTTTGGGGAACTTTCCGCTGGACTGCGGCGCAGGGTGTTTCTGGCAAAGGCTTTGGCCGGGAAACCGGATATTCTGCTTCTGGATGAGCCGACCAACCATCTGGATATTGAGGCCATCATCTGGCTGGAGGATTTCCTGATCAGATATGTGAAAACCCTGCTTTTTGTAACCCATGACCGGATGTTTCTCCGGAAACTCGCGACCCGGATTGCGGAACTGGATCGGGGACGGCTGTTCAACTGGGCATGCGGCTATGATCAGTATCTGGAGCGCAGGGAGGCCATGCTGGAAAGTGAAACTGCACAGCGAAACCGTTTTGACAAAAAACTCGCAGAAGAGGAAATCTGGCTGCGTCAGGGAGTGAAAGCCCGCAGAACACGGAATGAAGGCCGTGTGCGTGCGCTGCTCCGGATGCGGGAGGAACGGAATGCCTGGCGCCAAAAAACCGGATCTGTGAACATGCAGGTGCAGGAGGCCCGGCGCACGGGAAAACTGGTCATCGAAGCACGGAATATCTGCTTTGCCTATGGAAAGAATGATATTGTAAAAGATTTTTCCACACTGATTATGCGGGGGGACAGAACAGGGCTCATCGGCCCAAACGGTGCGGGAAAAAGCACTCTGATCCGCATTCTTCTGGGAGAACTGGCTCCGGGACAGGGCGAAGTGCGGCATGGAACCCATCTGGAGATAGCCTATTTTGACCAGCTCCGTATGCAGTTGGATGAGGAAAAGACTGTTCAGGACAATGTGGCCGGGGGAAACGACACCGTGACTGTCAATGGCAAATCCCGTCATATCATTGGCTATCTCAGGGATTTTCTTTTTTCTCCGGAACGTGCCAGAAGCCCGGTCTCAGTTCTTTCCGGCGGAGAGCGCAACCGGCTCCTGCTGGCAAAACTTTTTACCCGGCCTTCCAATGTGCTGGTGCTGGATGAACCCACCAATGATCTGGACGCTGAAACACTGGAACTGCTGGAGGAACTCCTGCTTTCCTACAGCGGAACAGTTCTGCTGGTCAGCCATGACCGGGAATTTCTCAACAATACAGTAAGCAATGTGCTGGTGTTTGAGGGCGGTGGACGTATCACGGAATATGCGGGCGGATATGACGAGTCCTTTCACCGGAAACCGGAGCAGTCTTCTTCTTCTGTATCTGAAAAAGCAAAGAAAAAATTTCAGAAGGAAAAAAATTCTGAACAGCGTCCCCGCAAACTGACCTTCAAAGAGCAGCGGGAACTGGAAACCCTGCCGGAATCCATTGAAAAAATGGAGAAAGAAATCAGTGATCTTCACAATATGCTTGCTGATCCGGAATTTTACCGGAAACAGGGAACTCAGACAGCGGGAATCACAGCACGGCTCGAAGAACTGGAAAGCGGATTGAAAACTGCATACGAACGCTGGACTGAACTGGAAAGTCTGTCTGAAAGATAAAATCCCTTGCTTTGATGAATGCCTGGTTGTAAAATGAAAACAGGAAATCTGAAAACAGAAAGCCGCTCAGGTTCAGGTAAGGCTGAACCTGCAAATCCGGCAGATTTGACCTGTTATCCGAAATTCAGGTTTCAGTCTTCCTGACACCTTTTTTTCAAAGAGGAGGCCGATTATGCAAAAATTATTCTGTGCAGTTCTGGTGCTGACAGCGGTTCTGACCTCTGCCGGACTGACCGGGGCAGAGGAAAACGCAGCAGGGGAAAAGGGGCGGGCCTATTATGATTTCGGGGTCTTTGCTTTTGAGGAAGGGGATTACGCATCTGCGGAAAACAATCTGAAGATCGCCCTGGAACTGGCCCCGGACAATCCTTTTTACAGCCATTGGCTGGGGAAAACATATCTGCAGACGGAACGTTATGCAGAAGCCGGCCAGTATCTGGAAAAAGCATGGAAAATCCGGCCGGAAATCAGCGGTCTGAAATTTGACATGGCCTACCTGAAATTCAAAACCGGAGATGATGCTGCTGCGTCAGTACTTTTTGTGCAGACAGCCGAAGCAGAGCCGGAGAATGTGCTGGCCCACTATTACGCGGGTATTACCCTTTACCGCGTGCAGGAATACGGAAAAGCGGCAGACCTGCTTGTCCGTTCTGCGGAAATGAGCCCGACACTCCGTGCCAATGCCCTGTATTATGCGGGAATCTGCTATCAGAATACCGGTGACATCAGGCAGGCCGAAGAAATGTTTGAATATGTGAAAAATGATCCGGATGCAGGCATTCTCCGGGAAAGTGCTATCCAGTGGCTTGAAATCCTGAAGCAGCAGGAGAAAAATATCCGGCCTTACCGGGTGCATCTTGAAACCGGTGTTCGCTATGATGACAATGTGCAGATTGAACCTGATGACACGGATTTGTCAGACGGGGATGAGGATGACTGGGCATTTGTGATGGATTTTTCCGGAAAATATGATATACTTTCCGGCAGAAACCATAAAATTGGCATTGGATTTTCCCAGTACAATACCTGGCATTCAGACCTGGATGAATACGACATTTCCGGCAGCACAGGGCATTTGTACACTGAATATTTTCTGAATCCCTTCACATTCCGTTTCAGCTACTGGCCGAGTTATTATTTTGCGGGTTCAGACAGTTATCTGCGTCAGCACTGCATTGAGCCGGAAGCCGTATGGCATATAGGCCGGCAGGTGGCCGCGCGGCTCTCCTACCGGTATAAGGATAAGGACTATTTTGAGGATGAGGACAGAAACGGACATGCCAATGAAATCTTCGGGGATGTGATCTGGTCGCTTTTTAACAGAAAAGGAAATTTTTTCGGAGGGATCGGATATGAGGATTATTCCGCGTCCGGTGCGGATGAGTATTATGCCCGATGGAAAAGCAGGGCCGGGGGCACACTCATACTGCCCGGAGATCTCACTCTGGGTTTCAGCGGAGAATACCAGTCCAAAAACTATGACAGCCCGGACGGTTTTTACGGGGTTGAAAGAGAGGATGACAGATATATTCTTTCCCTGTCTCTTTCCCGGAAACTCTGGTATGAGTGGCTCGGTATCATGGGCGAGTACACATACACGAAAAATGACTCCAATATTCCTGTCTATGAATACACGAGAAATGTAAGCACCTTTTCACTGACTTTAAGTTATTAGGAGGGAAAACCATGAGAAAAATATCCTGTCTGATGGTGATTGCATATATGGTTTCCGCACTCTGCGGCGCAGCCCATGCCCTGTCTCTGCCGGACGGTGTGACTGTGAAGGAAGATTTCAGTCCGGGGCTGGGAGAAGCCCTGGGAGAGGTCAAACTGATGCAGGGAAGTGTGTTTGTCATTCATGAAGACCGGCCTGACACAGCCTTCAGAGTGATGAAAGGCATTCCCCTTTTCAAAGGCGATACAGTCATCACAGCGGAAGACGGAAAAGTCAGCATGGAACTCAGTGATGGAAGCCTCGTCACCCTGACGACACAATCACGTATGGTGATCAGCGAACATATTTTTGATGAGAAAAACACAAAACAGCGATCCTCTTTTCTTTCCATGAACCTGGGAAAAGCACGTTTTTTTGTCAGAAAACTTCTCGGTTTTGACCCATCGGATTTCAAAGTGAAGAGCAAAACCGCAATTGTGGGGGTTCGGGGCTCTGATTTTGTTGTGGAGGCAAAGGAAACATCCACACAGGTTACAGCTTTGGAAAACACAAGGCTGGAACTGTTCAGTCTGATCGCTCCCTGCGAAAAGCGGGAGGATATGAAACATCCGGAAGAATGCGAGGTGGAGCCGGCAGTGCTTACGGATTTCCGCCAGGCTGTCATAACAGCGGACGGACAGATTGCCGTAGCTCCCCATATGCTTCCTCCGGAACATGTCAATATACTCAAGCAGGAATTCATCATCCGTCCGGATGGGGACGAATTCAGAAAGGGCAGGGATGAAGAAGGCTTCGGCAAAGGCATTCTGGTATCCAATGACAAACTGGTCCCGCCGGAACCGGTCGCTGATATTGCCTCTTCAGGTGCGGAAAAACCGGAAATCATCCGCAGGATCACCGGAAATGAGGATATGGCATGGAATGTACGCGATGAAATCAGGGATGATGTTATCTATGATATGCCTGACCGTGAAATTACACCGCCGGATGACGATATCACACCACCGGAGGAAATCGGAGAGCTTCCGGGTTTTCCCGGATCGCCGGAGTGAATCTGATACCAATCCACTTTCAAAACATGGCATACCAAATTCTGTCTTTTCGTGCCTGTTCGTGTTTTTCGCGGTTAAAAAAAGAGGCATTCCCCGAACTTTGAAAACGATTTGGTATGAACTGTGATTTCCATGATTTTTCATTGCAGATTTAATCACACAAATCATTTCAGTCACATGAATCATACCAATTCGCCATTGGTTTTATACAACACAGAATGCAAATCCGGAGGAGTGCAGAAATTGAGCGGAGCGGTTTTCTGCACACGCGGATCGGCCCTTGACAGTATTAAGTCAATGGAGACAGTTAAGACAGAAGATCTGTTCATTTACGTAAAGTGACAACCAACCTGAAATCTCCAACCAGAAAGATGCCAAAAACATGATGCTGGAAAAAGAAAGAAGCGAAATCGTCCGGTTTGGAAATAAAATGCTGTCCTCCGGGCTGACGACCGGAACAGGAGGCAATCTCAGCATTCTGAACAGGGAGCAGGATCTTGTGCTCATCAGTCCCAGCGGCATGGAATACACGGAAATGAAACCCGAAGAGGTGGTTGTGCTGCACAGGGACGGCAGGATAAGAGCCGGGCTGCGCAAACCTTCCAGTGAAATGGGTTTCCATCTGGCCCTGTACCGGAAAAGACCGGATATCTCTGCTGTTGTGCATACCCATTCCGTATATGCCACCACCATTGCCTGCCTGAACCGGGAACTCCCGGCAGTGCATTATCTGGTGGGATTTTCCGGGAAAAAAGTTCCCCTTGCACCCTATGCCACATTCGGCACCGAGGAACTGGCCCGGAACATATGCGAAAGCATTGGTGACTACAATGCTGTGCTTATGGCAAATCATGGGCTGGCTGCTGTCGGCTCCAGTATCGGACAGGCATTTGCTGTGGCTGAAGAGATTGAACTGGTTGCACGGATCTGGTTTCAGACCCAGTGTGTCGGCGGAGGCAAAATAATTGACGATGAGGAAATGGATCGGGTGCTGGAAAAATTCAAAACCTATGGACAGAATACGCGAAGCCGTGAAAATATACCATGACAAAAGCCCGTATCTGCCCCAAATGCGGTTTCAGTTCTGACAGGGATTTCAGCGAATGTCCCCGGTGCAGTGTTGTTGTTGAAAAATATCTGAAACTTTTGGAAAAAAACAGGGAAACCGGAAAGGCGGGGAATTCGGTTTCGGAGCGTATGGCTTCGGGAAATATGGCTTCCCTGCGGGCACGGATTGCCGAAATCACTGTGCTGGTGCGGGGGAATATATTCCGCGTGGCAGAGGATATGAACCCCATTGCCTTCTGGGGCCGGGTGCTGCTTTTTGCCGTGCTGGTCATATGGGGTATCCGTTTCATGTTTTCCTCTGTCGCATCCAATGCTGTGGGAGAAAGTTTCCTGCATCTGATCAATCTTCCCTTTCACGAGGCCGGACATATTTTTTTCCGTCCTTTTGGTGATTTGATTACTTCCCTGGGAGGTACGCTCGGCCAACTGCTTATGCCTATGATCTGCATGGCAGTTTTTCTCATCCAGACCGGGGATGCCTTTGCCGCATCCGTATGTCTGTGGTGGCTTGGGCAGAATTTTATGGATATTGCCCCCTATATCAATGACGCGCGTGCAGGTGTGCTGCCGCTGCTGGGCGGAAATACAGGGCAGACCTCTCCCTACGGTTTTCATGACTGGGAATATATCCTCACAGAAACAGGTTTGATCAGATACGACCACAGCATAGCCCTTGCATCCCATGCAGCAGGAATCATAATCATGCTGACCTCCTTTGCATGGGCCGGATTTCTGCTGTGGAAACAGTACCGGAATCTGGAATAAGCAGGCAAACGAAATTTTTCGTGTGTTCAAAAAACCGGATTTTTCGGAAAAATCCGGTTTTTCCGAAAAGTTTATACCCGAAAATTTATGGAACCTTACTTAGTAGCAGGTGTCAGCACAAAGCAGGAAATTTCTCCCTGTGAATACAAGATCTGCCTTATTGCCTGTTTCTTCTGTTTCTGAAAGTATCATTTTCAAAAAAAGAATTGCCTTTCTGACATTTTTTTCATAGTAAACAGTGTTTGTTTGACATTTTGCGGTATTTCATATTATTTATGGATGTTTTAAAAAAAAATTTACGGCAGAGGATCAGAACTGTTGACAGATTCATACTTGATTTTACACTGATTTGAATATGATATGAAATCTGAAAAATAATCGGGCATCAACTTTTTTTGGACTTTGTGTTTTCATGGCTGCCTCCGTGACAGAAAATTCAGTTTTCATATAACCATACGGACTGACTTGAACAAAAACAGGACAAAGGATACGATCAGGGGAAAGAGATGTCAAAAAAGGAACCATGGAGCACGGCCCAGATTCTCAAGGCGACAGGGGGGAAACTCCTGAGCGGAAATCCGGAATCTGTTTTTTCAGGGATTTCCACAGACTCCAGAACCATATCCGGAGAGGAACTGTTTATTGCCATACGCGGGGAAAATCATGACGGACATGATTTTATCACTGATGCTGCTGACCGGGGCCGAAAGGGACTGATCATTTCCGACTCAAAAGCAGGGGAACAGATCTGTAAGGAATGGAAAAACAGGGGTATTGTCTGTATCAGGGTGGAAGACACTGTACAGGCATTGGGTGCGCTGGCTGCGTTCAGAAGAAAGCAGACCGGAGTTTCAGTGCTGGCCATTACCGGATCCAACGGAAAAACCACCACCCGGCTGATGACTGCGGCCATTCTTTCCAAATATTACCACACTCTTTCCACCTCCGGGAATTTCAACAATGAAATCGGACTTCCGCTCACGCTTCTCCGGCTCGAGCCCGGCCATGAATGGGCAGTGGTGGAACTGGGAATGAACCACCCCGGTGAAATCGGCAGACTGACCGCTATCTGCCTGCCGGATGTGGGCGTTATCACCAATATTGGCCCGGCTCATCTGGAAGGACTCGGTTCAGTGGATGCGGTGGCCCGTGCCAAGGGGGAACTGCTCGCGGGAATGTCTTCCGATACAGTCGCTGTACTTAACGCTGATGATCCGGCATGTATGAAACTGGCTGCCCGATGCACGCAGGAAATCATCACCTTTGGTTTGTGTGAGGAAGCGCAGGTCAGGGCGCTGGACGTAAAGAGAAAGGGTATGGAAATCTCTTTCATTCTGGAAATATCCCCGGAAATGGCAGAAGTCTGTCTTCACACGCCTGCTTCATTCATGGTGCATGATGCGCTTGCTGCCGCCGCCGCTGCTTACGGAGCCGGGCTTTCGGCAAAAAAGATTGCACCGGGGCTTTCGGATTTCAGACCTGCGGAACGCCGGATGAATGTATTTCAGACCCAAAGGGGAATCAGGATTATTGATGACACCTACAATGCCAATCCCGGTTCAATGAAGGCGGCCCTTGCCACACTTTCGGATCTCAAGGGAAAAAACCGGGGCATTGCCGTACTCGGCGATATGCTGGAACTGGGAAAACAGTCTGAAAGTCTGCATAAGGAAATCGGCATGTTCTGCGCAGATGCCGGCATTGACAGGCTTTTTCTCACAGGAACCCGCCCGGAACATACTGCTGCGGGCGCAAAGGAACGCGGAATGGAACAGCAGAATATATTCACCGGCTCCCGTGAGGAAATCATCGGACATCTGAAAGAAATTCTGGAACCCGGTGACTGGGTGCTGATAAAAGGTTCCAGAGGGATGAAAATGGAAATCATTCCTGACACGCTCAGAGACTGGGCGGACAAAAATCCGGGAAAGGGAAACTGACATCTTATGCTTTATCATCTTTTATATCCGCTGCACACAGACTTTGCTGTTTTCAATGTGTTCCGGTATATCAC
>CAZHPS010000172.1:0-12558 GCA_964534335.1 uncultured Desulfobacterales bacterium | reverse complement strand
CAGCTTTTTGGAAATTAATTCATGATATTAATAAAATTTAAGCGAATGGACAGCTATAACATATAAAATAAGGAGAAAAAAAGATGAGAAAAACATGCTGCACATTGATCATGGTTTGTTTCTGTCTGGCGGTGGCATCTGCTTCATATGCCTATACGCTGCGGCCCCCCTGGGTTCCCCAGACCCAGTTTGCCGGATATTACATGGCTGTGGAAAAAGGCTTTTACAAAAACGCGGGGATTGACATTGAAATCAAAGACGGCGGTCCCAATACCATGGGACTTCGGGAAATCAGTAATGGGGATACGGATTTTGCCATTGCCTGGCTTATACAGGCCATGCGGCTTCGTTCCCAGGGGGAGAAACTGGTTAATGCCGGGCAGTTTTTCCAGAAAAATTCACTGCTTCTGCTGGTCCGAAAGTCATCCGGAATTGATTCTGTTGAAAAATTTGCGGGTCATACTCTGGGGGTCTGGCCCGGTGATTTTCAGGTTCCGCCCAGGGCTTTGCTCCGCAAATACGGCATTGCTGATGTAAAAGTCATTCAGCAGGATTTTACTATGGAGCCTTTTCTCAAAGGGGAGGTGGAGATTGCCTCTGCCATGCGTTACAATGAGTATCATCAGGTACTGGCAAGCGGCATCAAAGCAGAAGAACTCACAGTTTTCAGCTATTCTGATCTGGGGATGAATCTGCCTGAGGACGGGGTGTATGTGCATGAGGAGTTTTACCGGAAAAATCCTGAAGTGTGCAGAAAATTTGTGCAGGCCAGCATGGAGGGATGGAAATACGCACTGGCACATAAGGATGAAACCGTTGAAATGATGACAAAACTTGCCAATGCCACGCCCTTTAAGACAACTCTGGAGATCCAGCGCATCATGCTCAATGAAGTGGAGCCGCTTCTGGATTTCAGCAGTACGGGTACATCTTTGAAAAAAGAGGATTTTCAGACCGCTGTTGAGGTGCTGAAATCCACCGGCATGATCAAAACAGAACCGGATTACGATACCTTCACCGGTAAAAAATAAGGTGACAGTTCAATTCTGATGTATACCATTGCTTGAAACATTTCGCTTGTAAAATGCCGCATTCGAAAGGCCTGCCTCAGCAGAGTTTATAAAAATGTATAACAGCCACGAATAACACGAATTTGCACGAATGCACAAACCGTAATTCGTGTCATTCGTGCAATTCGTGGCTGTACCATCAAATCTTATGAGTAATGGTATACAGTAGATTTCCCACAGAGGACACAGAGAAAAAAACTCTGTGTTCTCTGTGAAACCTCTGTGTCCTCTGTGGGAAACTAAAATACTGAAATTTTTCAGCATGTTCAGTATGGTATTCCCTTTTACGGAAGGAATTTTTTTATGACGCTGAAACGCAAACTGTTTTTGTCTGCCATGCTGGTAGGCATGGCCCCTGTGATCGCGGTTTCTGTTTTTCATCATAACCGGTTCAGTTCCATGCAGAAAAATGTGGAGACTGTCTTCAGTCACTGTGCATCAGATTTTGAAAATATTGCCCAAAGCAACCGGGAAAATATACAGGAGTACCGGAACCTCTCGCTTGGCATTGGCAAAATCTCGGAAAATTTTGCAGGACTGGAGCAGAAAACCCGTTCCCTGCTGGAAAATGAAATTCTTGCACTGAACCGGGAAATTGAAATTCATCTGGAAATGCAGGGAAAAATCATAGCAGATCGGATAGAGGACTTTATACACTCCAGCATCCATTCCCGAATGCAGGCAGATCTGCTGCAATTCACACGGAATGAAAAAAATAAGCAATTTCAGAAATTTCTTGCCTCATTTCCTGCAGCGCAGGAAATCCCGCATGAAAAGATTGCAGAATCCTTTCCGGTAGACGGGAAACTGATTCTGCCTTTTTTTGAGGATTATATTGATGAAAGTCTGATCCGGGCTGTGGAGAAAATGGGATACAGGCTTGCGGTTTACACAGAGGGGGCAGTCAGGGCTTCGGCCTTCAAAGATGAAAAAGGAGGTTTCCTTCCTCTGCCCCATGCCGGGGATCTGAAAAAGAAAACCGCTTATGAAAAAATTGGGGGCCGGTATTATTTTCTCACATACAGGGAACTGAAAGACATGGTGGGATTTGAGATCGGCAGAATCATTGTTGCCCTGGATATTCAGGATTTTACGGAGACAAAGCAGAAAAGGGAATCCGGACTTGCGGATATGAAAAAGGATTTTGCCCGGCTGGTTGAGGATCAGGAAAAAATGAAACAGGAAACCGCAGACGCTGATTCCCGTCTGTCCGGCCGATTTGCAAATATGGAAAACGCGATAGAGCAGAACCTGTCTTCCCTGAAACAGACACTGAATGATCTGTCCGGAAATGCACAGCAGATTTTCAGGATTTCGCTTTTTATTCTGTTCCTCGCGCTGGCTGCCATCTGGGGATTTTCAGCCCGCGTGTCCTCATCTCTGACCGGATCGCTTTACCGGATTATCAGGAGCCTGAGAGAATTTTCTGCTGAAATTTTTATGATTTCCGGTCAACTGATGAATGCAGGCCAGACCCTTGCGCGGGGCGCGTCAGAGCAGGCTGTTGCTGCTGAACAGATATCCGCGTCTTTGGAGGAGATACATTCCATGACCCGGCAGAATGCGGATAATACCGCCCAGGCTGAGAAACTGATGGGAACTGTCCGGGATTTCATTGAAAAAGCCAACTGTTCCGCAAAAGAGCAGGTGTCCGCTATGAATGAAATATCCGGCTCCGGTGAGGAAACATACAATATTATCAAAACCATCAGTGAGATAGCGTTTCAGACAGGGCTGCTGTCTCTGAATGCATCCATAGAAGCAGCGCGGGCCGGAGATGCAGGCTCCGGATTTGCGGTTGTGGCCGGGGAAGTGAGAAATCTTGCCATGAGAACAGCCTCTGCTGCGGAAAACACATCTTCCCTGATAGAAAATATGGTAAAGCGGATCAGAAGCGGAGCAGAACTTGCAGGCCGCACCCATGATGATTTTGTCAGAATATCTGAAACTGCATCAGAAATAGAAAATCTTGTCCGTGAAATCGCATCCGGTTCCAGCGAGCAGGCTGAGGGTATTGGACAGATCAACAAAGGTGCAGTTGAGATGGACAGGGTAATGCAGGAAAATTCAGCCTATGCAGAAGACACATCCTCCATTTCCGGAAAACTCAATATTCAGGCAAAGAAAATGCAGGATGCTGTGGATTATATGGAAAATCTGGTGCAGGGAAAATGACGAAAAGAAAAAATCGGTAATGGGACTCTTCATACTGACAGCCCCGAATTGTAATAATCAATAAAACTTCGGATACGGATTCTGTTAAGGTGATTTCTGAAAATAAATATCCCTTTTCAGTTCACATGTACAGGGCACAAGCTGGAAGCTTATGCTGCTTTGGGGGATATTTTTTTCTGTAAATCACCTTCTTTTCTGGAAATCACCTTAAAACAAAGAGCAGCCGTTTTGACCCACTGATCATCAGGGATGAATCATACCTATTCCCCATTGATTTGATACAGTACCGTCAGTTTTTCCGCGTGTGCAGAAAACCGCTCCGCTTAATTTCTGCACTCCTCCGGATCAGTTGCTGATTGTATAAAGTCAATGGCGAATCGGTATCAGATATTTCTCACTATCCTGGCAAATTCCGGATCATGGAGTAGTTTTTTGGAAAAACCCAGATATTTGGTGACAATGGATCGGACAGCTAGCTGAAACGCATATTTTTTCACAGGTTTTTCCAAAAGATAGGTCACATTGGATGCCACGCACATATCCACCACATCATCGCTCGCACTTCCCGTAATAATGATGGCATCCTCATGTGCTGTGGGAAATTTCTCCCCAACCGCATCCAGAAAATAAAAACCGCTTTTTCCGTCCAGAAAGACATCCACCACAAAAATAGCCAGTCCCACTTCGCATCCCAGGCAGTAGGAAATGGCCTCATCTGAATGGGTGAAGGTCAGCACATTTCCCCATGTATAGAATTTTTCCGCCTCTTTGGACAGCATCCTGCATACAATCGGATCATCATCCATAATGATCACATCCAGCCCCTCGGACATATCCGCTCCTTTCTTTCAGGTTTTGTTCATAATATTTTCTATATGTTCAAGCAGTTTCGGATTTGTGCATATTTCATAGTATTTTTTTCTGCTAAGCGCAAGCACGGCAAATGTATCAGGGTCAACCCTGGGAATCCGGCTTTCCCTGATAACCAGCCGCTCATAAGAACCGGTAACGGTCGGAAATCTGCCGGTATAAAAACGCACCCTGTTTTTTTCCAGAGCCCGGATACCCACTTCCGCAGGTTTCAGATCGATCTCGGTTTTGAGTTTTTCAAATCCCGCTGCATTGAGTTCAATGCCATTGACATTGTACCTCTGATACAAATCATCAGATGTTTTGTCCATCTCCTCATCAGAAAGGGTCTGAAAAACATAAAGACTGAAAGGGGTTTTCCGGTTGCACATCTGTTTGCGGACAGTTTTTGAGCATCCGGAAAGCCGGTCTGCCAGATTGATGGCCGATGAAATCATAATCCGGTTCGGTCCGTCAAAAAGAAAAGCCGGGCTGGTGTTTTTGTAACTGATGCCGATGCCAAGTTCGATAATCGGCAGACTGTTTTTCTGGTTCCGGAGATTGCACTGCCGGACAATGGACAGAATTCGGCAGGCCAGTCCGCAGGCACGGGCCACACTGTACCAGCCTTCGGGTATATCCATACGTTCAAAAATGGAAAGAATGATGGCATCGCCTTCCACAAAAACCTTTTCCGCTCCGTATTCAGGAAGTATCTCTGTGATGGGATCAAAAAAATTGAGGCTGAAATAGGAGGCCGGGTTCAGATTCATCGTCATCATGCGGTGCGTAATATCTGTGGAACCCCGGACATCAGCCTTGACAATGACATGGTTGATAAGGGGTTTTTCCTCTGAAACCTGTTCATGGGGAAGCAGAAACTCATACAGGCTGTTATTGGCCCTGGACAGGTTGCACATTTTTTCTTCTGCAAGGATATTGACGGAATCTGTGACATTTCTGACCATCAGACAGTTCTGCCGATCCCGGTGATAACAGCTCAGATCCTTGAGAAAACGGATTAAATACCCTTTTCTGCTGCTCCCCCGGATAAGCAGCAGCTTCCACCGGATTTTCCGCAGCGGCGCAATGCTGAAAGAACTGCCGTAAAAGCGGTTCAGGCGGCGAAGTCTGCCTATGACAGTCCTGCGCATCCGGAAGGACAGAAAAAACTGGAGAATCAGTTGGGGAACCAGGGGAGGACAGTAATAGGAATACACAGGCTGCATTTCATAAGCAGCGATAATCCGTCTGATGAGCCCGGCCTTCCGGAATTTCCTGTACAGATGATTCAGGCATTTTTTCTGCGCATCCGCCTGTATTTTCATCTGCTCTGCATTTTCCCCTTTTTCCCCGTCTTTTTTCAGCATCCGGTACTGATATTCAGACTGTACCCCGTTAAAAAGGATGTCAACATTCTCTTTCCGCTTCAGCCATCCGCTTATTATCTCCGGAGAATATCCTGCATCATCAGGAACTTCGCCTTCCCCCGGGACTATCTCTCTGATCAGATTCTGCATAAAAGGAATCAGAATATCATATTTGTCCGGGTCTTCCAGACGATGGCCCAGCATAATATGATATTCCCTGAGCATAAAATAGTCATCGGAGAAACTGCTCACACAGAACATGGGATTGACCAGAAATTCGTCCGGAACAACGGCACTGTCCCCGAAATTGATCCTGCGCATCTCATTCACATCTGTATGCTGTACCTCGGCCAGATACCGGAACAGTTCTTTGCCGATATCGGCCAGCACCACCTCCCTTACCTGCTCCTGCTCCATATCATTGAGTTTCTTTTTCGCGGCAATAACATGTTCCGGTTTATTTCCCATCTCATATTTACGGATTGCATTCCTGAACCTGTCCACAATTTCTTCATACCGGTTTTTCACCTCTTCCTGCATCAGTTTGATAACTGCGGCCTGGGCCAGGGTGTCAATCTGCACCTCATTTTCCAGCTTGGCTTTGTTGACAGCCCCCATCATAATATCCCGGCAAAGTTTTTTGAATTCATCACGGGCCTGACCGATGTCCAGATTTTCCTCCGCAGCCAGAATTTCCTCCGCGCGGAGGCGGCGGATAATGACCTGGAAAACAATATTCCGCAGTGACCTGGAGAAAATCTCACTCAGCCTTACATCATGGCGGATATTGTCAATGCCTGTCCGCAGCCTTTCCAAAGAAAAACTGACTGAATACGGCTTCAGGGCAGTCTTTTCCAAAGACCCGGGCGCAAAAAATTTTCTGATAATTTTCACCATCTGCATCATAACCGGGCGTCTTCATGAAAACTCCGGCAAAAAAATGTTTACAAATATTGTCTGATTATTTATTATTTCAAAGTTTGTGCGAATCGTTCTGTTATTTTTTTAACTGTCTATTATACGCTAGACAACTATGAATTCAAAGAGGTTTTTTTATGGCAAAAAAAACAACGGCAAAAAAGAAACCTGCGGCCAAAAAGAAAACGGCGGCAGAGAAGAAAACAAAGCCAAAGGGACAGGCCGGGGCAAAACCGGAAAAACTTTCTCCCAGGGATCTGATCAGGAAGAAATTCGGGGAGTGGAAACCGGAAACAGTTTTTGCTCCAAAGCAGGATCATGGCGTAAGCGGATTTGATGCCCCACCTTTTGGAAAGAATATCCGCAGAGATATTCTGATGCGCAAATTTGACTTCAGTTTTGCGGATGTGGCCTGTGTTCCGTCCCCGCCCCGTGCAGAACTGCTCGGCAGAAAATTCGGAACATGGAAAGCGGAAAAACTTTTTGTTCCTGCGGAAGATACTGCTTATCAAAAGGGATTTGCCGCACCCGGCTTTGGGAATGAAATCAGCAGAAAAGTTCTGATGCGCAAATTTGATTTTGATTTTGCGGATGTGGCCTGTGTTCCGTCCCCGCCCCGTGAAGAACTGATCGGCAGAAAGTTCGGGGCATGGAAAGCGGAAAAACTTTTTGTCCCCGCTGCCGATGCAGTTTACCAAAAGGGATTTGCCGCACCCGGCTTTGGGGATAAAATCAGCAGAAATGTCCTGATGCGCAAATTTGATTTTGATTTTGCTGAGGAAGCCGCAAAAGTCAAAGCTGAGGCTGAAAGAAAGGCCGCTGAGGCTAAGGCTGCTGAAGAAGCTGCAAAGGCCAAAGCCGAAGCTGAAAGAAAGGCCGCTGAGGCCAAAGCTGCCGCTGAAAAAGCTGAGGCTGAAAGAAAAGCCGCTGAGGCTAAAGCTGCCGCTGAAAAAGCTGAGGCTGAAAGAAAAGCTGCCGAGGCTAAAGCTGCCGCTGAAAAGGCTGAGGCTGAAAGAAAAGCTGCTGAAGCTAAAGCTGCCGCTGAAAAGGCTGAGGCTGAGAGAAAAGCCGCTGAGGCAAAGGCTGCCGCTGAAAAGGCTGAGGCTGAAAGAAAAGCCGCTGCGGCTAAAGCTGCCGCTGAAAAGGCTGAGGCTGAAAGAAAAGCTGCTGAGGCAAAGGCTGCCGCTGAAAAAGCTGAGGCAGAGAGAAAGGCTGCTGAAGAGGCCGCAAAAGCCAAAGCTGAGGCTGAAAGAAAGGCCGCGAAACCTGAAGATCCTCTGGTACGGATGATCAGATATGGTGCTGCGGGAATGGCTCTCCTTTTTACCCTTATTATTGCTGCATCTTATTCCAATTCCTCCAAATATCATCTCGAATCCACTGATATCGGAATCCAGATATGGAAGGGACGCTTTGCCCCTATGGGAGAAGAACTGCTTGTCACCATGAAAGGCCGGACTCCCGCGGAACCTGTGAAAGATATTTACACAAAAGAGGAAGCATTTGGCATGGCGTATGCCTATTTCATGGAAGAAGCCGATGCAATGATGAAAGATGGTTCCTATCCTCTTGAAAAGGTGAAACGTGTGCTGAAAAAGGCAGTTTCATTTGCCCCCACAGACCAGGCCCGTGATGCTGCCAAAGAAAAGCTGAACGGGATAAATCTTATGCCGTTTCTGTACAAATCCGATCTGGCGGCCAGCAGCGGCAATCTGAAGGATGCCCTGCGCCATCTGGAAGAAGCAGCGCGGATGAAACCGGATGCCAGACAGGCAAAACTGCTTGCAGGCAAAGCTGAAGCGATCCGGAAACTCATGGAAAATGCTGAAACAGTTCAGCCCGATGCTTCAGGAAAAACCCACAAATAACGATTTGCGCACAGACTGAAACCGTTCTGCCGGTAAAGACAGACAATAAATGCGGATCACAGGGAAATCATCAGATACTGTGATTCGCATTTTTTTGGCAGGGGCTATTATAGTTCTTTTACCAACTTTATCCTCTGCAAAACCCGGTGGAGGAGTGCAGAAATTAAGCGGAGCGGTTTTCTGCACAGAGGACAAAAATTGAGGAAAATACTATATTTCTTTCAAAAAAATATAAACCTGAATGATTCATAATACCGATTCTCCATTGATTTGATCCAATACCGTCAGTTTTTCCGCTGTTGAGGGTGTGCAAAAAACAGCTCCGCTTAATTTTTGCACTCCTCCGGATCAGCCCGGATAGTATCAGGTCAATAGCGAATCGGTATAACCCCCAAAGTATGCAAAGAAAAAATACAGGAGACAGGAGAAAAAGCGGTTCCGGCCTGCTCTTTGCGGTCTTTGCTTTTTTTGCGGTTAATTTATGAATAATTCAGGAAAACAAAGGAGATGATTTTATGACAGAACCAGTACTGTTTGAAAAAAAAGGGCCTGTGGGATGGCTGACACTGAACCGGCCTGAGAACCGCAATGCTCTTTCCCTGGAAGTAATGACAGCCATGCAGGAAAAACTGAGGCAGATAGCCGGACATTCTGATATTCTTGTGCTGATTCTCCGGGGAAAAGGCACTGCTTTCTGTGCCGGGCATAATCTGAAAGAGATGATCGAAAGCGGCACAGACATTCACAAAATCCGGAAGATATTTTCCGTATGCACGGAAATGATGGAAAGCCTTCACAGAATGCCCCAGCCGGTAATTGCACAGGTACGCGGCATTGCCACTGCCGCAGGATGTCAGCTTGTCGCGGCCTGTGATCTTGCGATTGCGGAAACCGGAGCCCAATTTGCTGTACCGGGTATAAAAATCGGGCTTTTCTGTTCCACGCCTATGGTTCCCCTGTGCCGGGCTGTGGGAAGAAAGCGTGCTCTGGAAATGCTTTTGTCCGGACGGTTTATCTCCGCGCAGGAGGCCAGGGAGTTCGGACTGATCAACCGAATCACGGAAGCAGAAAAACTTGAAGAGGACACGGAAAAATGGGCCGCAGAACTGGCCCAGTGCAGCGGTTTTACACTGGGTTACGGGAAACAGGCATTTTACCGGCAGATTGATATGGATGAATCCCATGCCTATCAGTATGCAAAGGAGGCGATTGCCATCAACTGTCTTGCCGAAGACGCGCAGGAGGGAATCCTGGCTTTTCTGGAAAAACGTCAGCCGGAATGGAAGGGACGGTAGACAAAAAAAGGGGAACAGAAAACTGTTCCCCTGAAAAACAGTATGACAACGGAATTTTAGCGTTTTGAAAACTGGAAACGTGCGCGTGCACCTTTCTGTCCGTATTTTTTCCGCTCCTTGCTTCTGGGATCGCGTTTGACAAAACCTGCTTTTTTCAGCACCGGCCGCAGACTGGGATCCATAAGCATAAGTGCACGGGTAATTCCGTGACGGATTGCGCCAACCTGACCGGAAATCCCCCCGCCATCCACCGTCACCCGGACATCAAATGATCCCAGATTGTTGGTAAGGGTCAGCGGATGTTTCATAATCAGCCGTGCAGATTCAATGGGAAAATAATCCTCAGCCGTCCGGTTGTTGATAACAAATTCACCGGTTCCGGGAGTCAGCCAGGTTCTGGCAACTGATTTTTTCCGTCTTCCTGTTGCGTAAAAACTCTCTTTTTTCTCCATGAAATTCCCTCAATACGTTTTTATTGTAATTCCAGAATCTCTGGTTTCTGTGCCACATGCGGATGCTGATTTCCCGCGTAGACCTTCAGTTTTTGGATAAGTCTGTAGCCCAGTCTGTTTTTGGGCAGCATCCCTTTGACAGCCAAACGGATCATTTCCTGCGGTTTTCTTTCCAGAAGTTCTCTGGCGCTCGTGGTTTTCAGCCCGCCGATATAGCCACTGTGCCGGTAATACTTTTTCTGCTCCATCTTCCGTCCGGTCAGAACAATCTTTTCCGCATTGATCACGATGACACTGTCGCCCGTATCCACATGGGGAGTAAACAGAGGGTTATGCTTTCCTCTGATGCGGGAGGCAATCACAGTGGCCAGTCTGCCCAGCACCATGCCCTCTGCATCCACAATCCACCATTTGCCTTCAATATCCGACTGCTTTGCACTGTATGTATATTTTTTCACGTTTATTGCTCCTGTCTTTGATGAAATCTTATTCTTATAAAAAAAATCGTCCGGTATGTCAACAAAAATTTGCTGTTCATTTTTCCCATGCAGAAATTCCGGGTGTATCAGTCCTGAAGTGCGGGAAAACTTCAGACCGGGGTCCATTTTTTTAACTGACTGAAATTATGTCATTCTTCTGCAAACCGGAATCCGGACATCACAGTTCTGATACCGGCATTCACCGGTATGACGGGAAAATCTGCACATTCCGCAAACTTTGTGCCTGTTTCCCGCTGGCAAATCTCAGATAATCAGCATGGCGTCTCCGTAACTGTAAAAACGGTATTTTTCTTCAACCGCAATCCGGTAGGCATTCAGAATCCTTTCCCGTCCGGCAAAGGCCGAAACCAGCATGAGCAGAGTGGATTCCGGCAGATGAAAATTGGTGATCATGGCATCCACAACCCGGAAACAGTAGCCCGGATAAATAAACAGATTGCAGTTTCCGCTTTCTGCACGCACACGGCCCTTTTCATCCGCAGCATATTCCAGGGTTCTGACAGAGGTGGTTCCCACCGCTATGATCCTTCCCCCGGCAGCACGGGTTTCATTCACGGCATCCGCTGTTTCCGGGGAAATGGAATACCATTCTGAGTGCATGATATGGTCCCGGATGTCCGAGACCCTGACCGGTACAAAGGTTCCGTATCCCACATGCAGCGTAAGTTTTGCAATCCGCACACCGGATGCCCAGATTTTTTCCAGCAGTCCCTCTGAAAAATGCAGACCCGCAGTGGGCGCGGCAACAGCCCCTTTTTGGGATGCGTATACAGTCTGGTAGGTATTCCTGTCATCACATGGCGGCTGAGTTCCGTTCCTCCGGATATAAGGCGGCAGAGGCATGTTTCCGATACGGCTCAGAACATTTTCAAAGTTTTCCGGACAGGTAAAGCGTACCGTGTGAATCCCGTCATGGAAAGCCAGTGTTTCAGCTTCCAGTCCTGCATCAAAAAAAATGCGTGTGCCCGGTACAGGGCGTTTGGCAGTTTTGATCAGGCAGTTGCAGACAACGGAACCGTCTTCACCGGTCTGATGCTGTCCCGTGCCGTAATTGAGAATCAGTATTTCAGCTTTTCCGCCTGTGGCTTTGCGGCCATACAGACGAGCAGGAATGACTTCTGTGTCATTGATGACCAGCAGATCCAAAGGCCGCAGAAATTCCGGCAAAGCGGAAAATATATGATGGGAAAGCCCGCTGTTTTCCCGGTTCATCACCAAAAGCCGGGATTTGTCCCTGCCCTGCACCGGTTCCTGAGCGATACGCTCTTCCGGAAGATCATAAGAATAGTCTGAAAGGGAATACATGCCTACCCCTTTGCCGCATAAACCAGCAGCAGTCCGGTCATCATCATCAGCAGACCAAATCCCCGCAGCGTGGGAGCAGGCATATCCATCACCGTTTTTATCCATTCTTTCATTCGGGCCGGAAACGCTGCATAGGGAAAACCCTCAACAAACATGACCATCCCGATAACACAAAGGAAAAATTCCATAAGCTGTTTTTACCATATTTTTGTCCGTAAAGTCACCGACTGACTGCCCCGGACATTAAATTCAAAAAATCAGCAGTTCATGCTTACATTAAGTAAGTCAGCATAAATTTTCGGGTATAATACCAATTCGCTATTGAATTTATACAATAAGGTGAGTTATTTCCTCTGTGTTCTCTGTGGTTTTTTCTCTCTGTGTCCTCTGTGGGAAACCGAATCATAAGTATATTTTCAATGGAGAATTGGTATAAAGTTTTCATAAAAATCCGGTTTTTTGGAAAAACCGGATTTTCTGAATACACGAAAAATTTGCTTTGCCTGCTTATATCCCCAAATCTGTCCAAAATCTGAATGATGTTTCAGAAATTTTTATTTTAATCTTTGTCCGGCATTTTGTCAAAACAAAAGTCCCTGATTCGGGTATTTTGTTTTCCGGAATTCCCTTATTGTTTTTTCATCTGATCCGGTCAGTATTGTCAGTTTTTCCTCTGCCGGGCGTGTGCAGAAAACCGCTTTGCTTAATTTCTGCACTCCTCCGGATTTGCATTCCGCATTGTATAAAACCAATGGC
>CAZHPS010000171.1:0-12606 GCA_964534335.1 uncultured Desulfobacterales bacterium | reverse complement strand
ACAATCTTTGTTCAATTGTAAAGTAAAAAAATACATTTTTTAAATTTTTATTATATACTGATCCAATTTTGGTTTTATCCGGCATGATTTTTGCCTGACGGGCTGAAAGTGAAAAATCATCCGTTTTTGGCCTGAAAAACCCAGCAGACGGGCTGAAAAAAACTGTTTTGGTGCATACGCAATTTCCGTGCCAAAGAAAACCAAAATTGGATCAGTATACATATAAATTTATGAAAATATATTCTGTTTTTTGAAAACTTTATACCACAAAATATATGGAAGGTTACTTAACATCTTCCATTGCTTATTATTCCTTTCAGACTGACAGCATTTGTGCCCATACGCTGCTCTTGCCGTTTCACAAACCCGATCTGTTACAGGTCAGTTTTTCTTATGATAAAGAATCACTTCCATCACATCTTCCAGACATGTTTCTGCCGAAATTTGCGGGTTCTCCTGACGTTCCATATGTTTGTGATGAGGAAAGTTTTCAAGTTTTTTTGTCGGAACAATCCGGCTGCACAAAGCACCGAATTTTTCCTCGATCTCTAATAGTTTTGTAGGGTGGGTGTAGCGGAGCGGAACCTACCATTGCCAAGTTGTTGGTGGGTTCCGCTCCGCGCTACACCCACCCTACGAACTGCCTAACTTAATGGCATTGAGGCTTTGCGTGGGAATGCCTTCCGGACGCTTTGCGTCCCGTGACCGGGGAACAGCACAGAAGGGACGTGAAACGTCCGGTCTGCATTCCCACGCAAAGCGTGAGAACGAGATGAATTTTCTTTTTTTCAGACAGATAAGCAAGTTCAGCCAGTGCCATTGCCGGAATCCACAAAGATATTTCCCCGTCTTCTGCTTTTTTGAAAAGGGATTTGACAACGGAACTCAGTCTTCTTTTTTCAAGTCTGAGAATAATAGCCATTGTGTCAGCAGCAAAATTATTCTTCATAAGGATACAGTTCCCTGTAATTGACAAATTCATCCTCAAGATGATTCAGTTCATTTTTTTCCATTTTTTTCAGATAATCTTCTTCATTGCACCGGACAAAAGGCATTTTTTCTGTATCTTTGCATTTTTTGTACTTTACAATGTCTATGAAATTCAGTATCTCTGTCAAAGCACCCGGAGGCAGTCCCTTTGTCTGATTCATTATCTGTCTTTCCAGTTCATTCATATGAAATCTCCTTTGAGTCCCCGCAATCTGCATCATGCTGTGTTTTTTTCATCAATATTTCGGTATTTTTTTTGAAAATTACCGAAACATTGTAAAAACTGTGATTTCGGTGACTGCCATGACTGTCATTTCTTATTCCGAATCAGGACAGTCATACGAATCACAGATCAGACCAGGTCTCCGTTTAGGCTCAAACTGTTACAAACCCTAAGAGTTTTGAAAACCCTTAGGGTTTCAGGACAGAAAAACGGTACACCTTATTTTTTTACAACCCTTACCTGATTAGCACAAGCCGGAACCCCAGGTCTATATGCTTTAAAGACGGCATAATCAGATACCGGCTGGCTGATCGGCAAAGCCTGCCTGCATCAATCCAGCCCCCACCCCGAATGACACGGTAGGAACCTGTGGCTGACCCTGTGGGATCGGTCACGGCTGTTGACGGATAGGCACCGTACCAGTCCTGACACCATTCCCACACATTGCCGGACATATCATACAGTCCCCATGCATTGGCCTGTTTCTGAGCCACAGGATGACTGCCTGCACAGTATGCCCCTCCCGAAGAACCTGCATTATAGCATCCACTGTATGCAGCACCGGAATTTCCGCAATACCAGCCTATTGCATCCAATTTGGTATCAGCAGAGCATTTCGTATAGATTGTATAGACAATATCTCCGTTCACAATTGCTGTTGTGCTTCCTGCACGGGCCGCATATTCCCATTCAGCCTCTGTGGGCAGCCGGTAGGTTCCTTCGCCTCTTTTGTTCATTTCAGTTATGAATAACTGCACCTCAGTCCATGTCACATATTCCACTGGGCAGTTATCCCCGCAGTTCTGAAAATAAGAGGGATTGGTGCCCATAACCGCCTTCCACTGGCCCTGCGTAACCTCTGTGGTCTGCATGTAAAAAGATTTGCTCAGTGTCACGTTATGCTGAATTTCATCATTGTCCCTTCCCGGTTCTGTGGACGGACTGCCCATTGCAAATGTTCCGGCAGGAATTTGTGCAAAAGTCATACCGGAAGAATTGGTAAAGACTTGTGTAACAGTAAATGTCTTCCCTGCAACGGTCAGAGTTCCTGTTCTGGCGGTGCCTGTATTTGCCGCAACCGAATAGGAAACCGTGCCGGTTCCGGTTCCGCTGGCGCCGGATGTTACAGTGAGCCATGACGGAGAAGGAACATTGCTTACAGCAGTCCAAGGCAAGGTGCAGCATGATGGATTGGGTATCACACTGATACTGCCGCTTCCTCCGGATGATGTAAAAGATTTGCTCTCCGGACTGATACTGTAAGTGCAGGCAATTCCGGCCTGTGTAACCGTGAAGGTTTTGCCTGCAACGTTAATGGTTCCGGTTCGGGCGCAGGAAGTGTTTGCCGCAACTGAATAGGAAACCGTGCCGTTTCCAGTTCCGCTGGCTCCGGATGTTACAGTCAGCCATGATGTGCTGCTGACAGCCGTCCACGCACATCCGCTTTCTGCCGTTACACTTACACTGCCTGTACCCTCAGATGATGTGAAGGAGGAGTTGCTGCCCGGTGAAATGCTGTAACCGCACTGTGTAACCGTGAAGGTTTTCCCGGCAATGGTCATGGTTCCGGTTCTGGAAGTTGTGCCTGTGTTTGCAGAAACCGAATAGGAAACCGTGCCGGTTCCGGTTCCACTGGCGCCGGATGTGACAGTGAGCCATGATGTGGCATTACTTACAGCCGTCCATGTGCAGCATGATGGAGTGTCCAGCACACTGACAATGCCGTTTCCTCCGGATGATGTAAAAGAGTTGCTCAATGGGCTGATGCTGTACGTGCAGGAAGTTGCCTTCTGTGTAACCGTGAATGTTTTGCCTGTAGCAGTGATGCTCCCTGTTCTGTCTTCGGTACAGGAAGTGTTTTCTTTCACAGAATAGGCAACCGTGCCGTTTCCGTTTCCGGAGGTTCCGGATTTGATTTCTATCCATGATGCGGCACTGGCTTCAACTTCGGCTGTCCATTCGCAGCATGACTGGGCAGTTACAGTGATACTGTCCTCTCCCCCGGATGATGGGAACGACCTGTTCTCCGGGCTGATGCTGTACGTGCAGGAAATTGCCTTCTGTGTAACCGTGAATGTTTTGCCTGCAGCAGTGATGCTCCCTGTTCTGTCTTCGGTACAGGAAGTGTTTTCTTTCACAGAATAGGCAACCGTGCCGTTTCCGGTTCCGGCGGCTCCGGATATTATTGTTATCCAATCCGTATTATTGCTTACAGCCGTCCATTTGCATCCGATCCCGGCTGTTACACTCACACTGCCTGTGTCTGCGGATGATTCAAAAGACTGATTGAGCTGCGAAATGCTGTAACTGCAGCCGTTTCTGAAATTTGCGGCAGGAACTCTCGTAATATTGTTTATCGTCTGCACATTATCGGCTGAAATACTGTCATGGTTGGCGCATCCCAAATTATTCCCAATTTCATGTGCGAAAGTAAGTTCCGAACAATAATAAGGAGTCTCCTCATCAGTTGCTTCAGTTAAAGATCTTACCTGCACCACGGAAAATGCGAACGGTTCAAAATCCGGTTTGTCCGGTGTCATAAAATATGCCCGTCCGCAGGGAGTATCGCTGCCCGGATGCACTCTCAGGAGGCTGACCAGATCAGCATTATACGTCTCTCTTGCCGTTTTTATTTCTACCGCATCCGCAGATTTTATATGAGTAAGGGCTTCATCTATACCGGAACTATTTATATCAAAATTTTCAGTGCTATAACTATACTCTTGAGTATGCACAAGCCTCAGTTTCGTGCTGATTTTGCTCTTTACATATGCCTGATTTGTCAAATCCACAAAATGCTGAATCAGGCTCTTCAGGGCGGCGGGTTTATATTTATCATTCATCTGAGGAGTGTAAAGGACAAGAATATCAATCACTGAACCGTCTTCGTTTTCGGAATAGTCTTCCGGTATAATTTCCGGAACAGATTCATCCTCTCCATCGGGTGCGGGCATAGCGACCGGAATCGAATCTTTCTGTACAACCTTGTAAACCACTTCCTCCGGCTGAACCACGGGCAGAACCGGCTGAATGAAATAGGATTTTCCCCCGGTCTCAATAAGGCCGAACATGATTCCGTCCACCACAGACAGGACAACTGTGCTTGAATCATCCCCCTCTGTTTCACCTGTCCATGTATAATCATTATCTTTACGTATTTCTTTTTCCTTTTTTATCAGCTTTACAGGGCTTCCGTCCGGTAATACTGCCTGAACAATGGAGACTGAAGCGGAAGGAGCGAGCAGAGAGGTTTCAACAATTACCGGCTCATTCACGTTCGCAATGAAAAGTGTCTGTATCCGGATACCGGCCGCAACCTGCAAAGCATAAACCGCTTCCGCAGTTCCGATAAAACCGTCTTTGTCAACATCCGCATCCGCCTGAATCACAATGTTTCCGGAAGGTTGAATTCCGGCACTTATCTGAAGAGCAACTATTGCATCTTTGAGACTGACATCTCCGATTCCATCCACATTTCCGGGCAATGCCCCAAACGCATTTGTACCAAACAAAATGGCTGTTCCAAAAATCAGAACCGCCAGACTATGAATCATTCTGCTTATTCTTTTCATGTTTTTTTCCTTTCTGTTACAGTTAAGTGCTGCCACCAAAACAGGCTGGGCTGTCTGAACTGACATTACGCTGATCTTCCAAAAATCAGAAAATCAAACTTTTTCTCATTCCATAAAAATATGAAATCCAGCAGGTTAAACAGTATACAAGCAATTCATTTCCTGTCTGGTCAAATCCGCTCAGATCCGCTGATTCCCAAATTTCCTCCCGAACCCAATGCCATTAAGTCAGCTATTCCTTGGACGCCCTTTACAAAAAGGGAAAATATTGATATAACAATTTCAACTGGTTATCACAAAAATTAGCTGCCACGCTCTCAAGAGCGGAATATTCCCAAAAAATTTTAAAGAATTTAACACCATTGTTTTTGATATGACATATGTGTTAAATTTTTTAAAATTTCTGAAATAATTCCCCATTTAAAAAGGGATTGTTTCATAAAATTCATAAAACTTAAAAACCCGATGGAGGAGTGCAGAAATTAAGCGGAGCGGTTTTCTGCACAGAGGACAAAATACTGTATGCAGTTAAAAACATACTGTCAACCGGTTTGACGCATTATCCAATTCGGGTTTTTTTGCATGTTTTTGCTTAACAGTGTGGACTGAAAACCATAGGCCAGACACAGCACTCTATACAAAAGTATGCAATTTTCATGCCATAAAAAGTTAAATTGGATCATTATCTGCTCTTTTGTTCACATTTTCCTGTCAACTCCTTTCTGCTGTCAATTGCAGGTCTGAGATACGTTTTCCTTCAAACACAAACACATTCATTAACACTGATTTTACCAGCTTTGTCTCACCGTGAACCATCCGACGAATCTGTTCAGTCGTTTCACGACTGAAGGTTTCTTCACCGCACCTCTGACAAACAAGTACGGGAATATGTTCAACCAGACCAGGGTTGCTGTCAATCTGAAACACTTCATCCGCATATTCTGTTTTTGCATCATAAGAACCGCATACATGACAATGAAACATGATTTACCTCCTTTTTGAAAAACCTGCTGCCCATTCGTCAGGATCAGGCGCATAGACAGTTATAATTTTTATGAATTCGGAATCCGTACGCGATACCTGTATATGCAAAGGTCTGCCTGTATCTGCAAAACCCGGAAGCAGACAACTCGGTCCATACTTATCAGTTGGATAGTTTTCGATAATCGTTGAATTTTTCCCGGCTTCCCTTATTTCCGAATCACTGATATTGCATTGAACCATCCGTCTGAAGGCATGTCGGGTAAATTCAAATTCACCTGAACAGAGCTGGGTTTTGAATCAGTTTCAGAGATTTCATCAGTTTCTTACCGTTTAGATAAAGGTTATCAGCATCACCTTCATTTCATAAAAATTATAAATCAATTAATTTCAAATAGTTCTGAATATCAATTTTTATTGGTATGACGGAGATGCGTAAATTTTCTGGTAGTGGGGCTGCACGAACTGGTTAAATTTTAACTATCTTATATTATTATGTTTTCAGAAAATGCCGGTTTTTGTCTATACATAATAAATACAAATAGTTATACGATACATCCATGATACTGTTCGTGCTGATTTTATATAATATACTGATTTGTAAAATAAAAAAATCAGCATGAAAAGTCCCACTACCAATTTTCTTATACCCCGGTTTCAGCAAACACGGTTGCCACCCTTACCCCGGTTTCTGTATCCATATATTCTGCCTCGTATTTCACACGGTATTCCTCCGGTATGGCATCCACAAACACAATCAGATGAATTGTATCCAGTTTCAAATCTGCCCCATATTTTGCAGCCTGCTTCTGTGCTTTGAAAAATTCTTTTTCATCACTGTAACTTTTGAGTTCAAGGGCATATATTTTTCCAGCATAACGGATGAGAATGTCCACTTTTCCGTTTCCGGTCGGAAATTCAGGCAGAACCCTGGCGTTTTTGTTTGCCAGAAATTTATTCAGATATTCGTATAAACTGAAATGAAATACCGCCTCAAACACCCGCAAATCCTTTCGTCTCGGAGCATCTTTCAGCAGCCATTCCCGGTTTTTCTTCAGATGTTTTTCATAACGCAGGATAAGATTTTTTATATTCAGAGACTGTTCCGTAATCGTATCGGAAATATCGGCAAAAGTCTCAAAAATCTGTCCCATGTAGTTAAACAGTTCATGGGAAAAATAATTGAACAGACGTTTCTGAACAAAAGGGCAGGGAAATTTTGCAAAAAAACCCTCTTCTGTTTTTTCAACAGCAATGACACCGTTCATGTAAAGAAAATTAAACCGGACATCATCAAATGCAAACACAGTTTTATCACGGGTCCGGAAAAATTCCATAACAAGGGATTTATACTCTTCCTGCTTTGCCTTGCTGATGATATTCAGGATATTGTTATTGGGAAGCACCTGAACAGCAGCCTGATATATCTGGTCAAATTCCTTTGCTGTAAGGGGTTTGCTGTGATCCGGCTGAAAATACTTATAACCTTCGGTCAGCAGTTCACCAAACCATGAAACAAGCCCTGGCTGCCCCTGTGTTTCATAAAACAGCCGGTCAATGACTTCCTGCTCCACTTTCTGCCCGCTTTCCCGTTCATACCATTTGAACATACTGTCAACTTCTTCATATGTCAGATTCGGGATTTGCATACTCCGCTGCACATTGAAGGGCGAACCCCTTTGATTTTCAATACCGAGAACACTTCTCACGCCGATTAAGGCAACACCGTGAAGCAGATAGGGTTTGGAATCAGACGGTTGGTAGCTTTCCATGCGGGTATTGTAAATATGCCGGAAAACACCGGATATTCCGCTGATAGCCTCTTCTGTCAGGGCATCAAATTCATCTATGATCAGAATCAGGGGTTTGGTCAGAACATCTTTCCGGAATATTTCATGCAAATCCCTCATATTACGAATATGCTGTTTCAGATTCAAATGTCCGGCAATGTCTTTTCCCACGCTTTCAGCAATCTCATCTGCATTTTCTGCTGTTTTGAGATATTCCATGCTCAGTTTGACCGCATGAAAGCGTTCATCTTTCCACAGTTTCCAGAGAACATCCCGCATAATCCATGTTTTTCCGGTCTGCCTCGGAGCCCATACGGTAAGGAAATGCCCGCCTTTTTCAGGATTGTCTCCCACCAGCATCTGGCAGGCTTTTGAAACCAGTTCCTCTCTTGGCACATAAAAGTGCAGGTCTTTGTCCACCGGGCCGTAAGATGAAAATTTGCGCATGAGGTTTTCCTTTTATGGATTGGGAATCCGGAATTTGGAAAAAATTTATGATACAGGAACCAATGGTTCGGTAATTTTTTCTGATTTTCAAGCTGTAAAAATATAACCTTCTGAAATCATTAAATACCAATTTTCAGACAGGAAATTATAACATCTTGAAATTATTAAAGCAGAAATTTTTTACCGAACCATTAAGGAACAATATGGTGCAAAACAATATCCTGCCCCGGAGCAACAGCCTGAATCAGTTCGGTCAGCTTCTCCACAGTGGGCAGTGAGGTACCGCGTTCGTACCGGGCATACGCATTGGGTGATCCGGCTCCCATACGCTGCGCAGCCTCGGCCAGTGAAAGACCGTTCCGTTCACGCTGCCGTTTCAGCAGCAGACTGATCATACCCCGTGTATCGTTTGAACCCACTTGAAAATCGCCATGTCTGCCCGGATGCACAGTGACGGAAAATCCGGGACGGTTTGCCAGGGTTTCCAATAAATCCGAAACCATAACAAATGCTTCTTTTTTTGTTCTGCCCTGTGTCATGGCATCAAGAATGGGCACCTCGGCCAGCCAGAATTTTCCATCCTTATATATTTTACCGTAAAACTGCATATCATTTTCCTCCTGTGGCCCGTAGAAGAATTGTCCGTGCAAGTTTTTCGTTAATTTCGGCATGACGGGGTATCGCTTCCTCACACTTTCCGTCAGTCCAGATATCATGCCGCCCGCCATGCCGCAAAAATTTCCATCCAAGCCTGCGAAGAGCATTTTCCAACTCGCGCTTCTTCATATTTAACTCTCAAAAATTTCTACCATTTTTTCTGAAGCCGGATTTCCGCTGTCAGGGGTTCTCCCTCAATCGCGCTGTAAGTTCCCGGAGTTTCATAATTTTCATCTGTCAGATTTTTGGCACTCACCTGCAAATCCATGCCCGGAAGCAGAAAATCTGTCACGGTCGCAGACGCATCCAGCAGCCATACAGAAGAACCTCCTGAACTTACGGAAAAATCAGCATCCCGCAGATAAATGAGTTTCCCCGAAGAAACATATCCCAGCCCCGCAGACAAACTGAGATTGTCCATCGGATGCCATACCCCTGCAAAATTGAACAGGGTATCTGCCCCGGAACCATAGGGATAATTCAGTTTCACATAATGGGGTTTTTCGCTTCCGTCTGAGTCAATGATGGTATAATCATTATAATAATAGGTTTCATCCGGCCCGCTGTTGTGGATCAGTGTCAGATTTGCACTCAAATCCAATGTTTCCAAAGGAGAATAATTCCCCCGGATTTCAAGCCCGGTAAATTCCTGTTCATTGGGTTCGGAAAGTCCGGCATAAAGGTCTTCCATCACATGATCGCTTATTTTGCTCCAGAATCCGCAAATTTCAGCACTCCATTTGTCAGAAGGACGCCAGCCCGCAAGAAGATTGATGCTCTGTATGTTTTCCGGATCTGCTGTCCTGTTTTCCTGCAACTGTTTGGCAAAAGGGGTGCGGTATGCTGTTCCATAGAGCAGTTTCAGTATCCATTGATCTGAGGGATTCCAGGAAATGCCTGCTGACAGACTGGTTTTGTCTTTGTAGGAATCATGATTGTCATAGCGCAGCCCCAGCCAGGTTTCCATATCTCCGAAACGGTGACTGTACTGGCCAAATGCTGACCAGAGCCGGGTGTCATAACCGGTCTGATCCGGAGGCAGGGGCAGCAGGGATTCATTTTCAGATTTGAGATAATCCGGCAGATAGCCGTTCCATATGAGTGCATCATCAATCTGTTTTTCCCTGTAGGACATGCCGCCGGTAAACAGGCCGCTTCCTGCCAGAAAGGAGCGGTCATAAATCAGTTCCCCGTAAACAGTGCTTTCTTTCTGGGTGAAAGTCTGATCAATGATCTCATGTTCATCCTTCATGTTCTGCCATGTTCCGGTCATGCGGATACCGGACAGATGATCAATGGATTTTTTTGCCTCCACTTTGATAATGGACATAGGATTGTCCCTTGTTTCTCTCCAACTCAGATCATCCTCTTCAATAATCATGGCATAGGCACGCCGGCTGTCCGCAACCCGTGCGCTGACCGTGAGCCAGTTTTCATAGGAAAATCGGCCTGATGCCTCAATATACCGGGAATTTCCCGGATATTCCGAACCATAGCGATCCTCCACATCCACGGCATTTTCCCCATCTCCCCAGAATCTGACCACATTGGACAGTGTATCATCCATCCGGCCTTCCTGTCCGCTTACCGAGAGAAAAGCATCCCAGTGCCCCCTGTCATGTCCCATGTTCAGAGAAAATCCCCGTTTGTCTCCCGGAGTTCCGTACATCACTTCACTTTCCACACCGCTGAGGTCTTTGCCGCTCATGGGAACAATATTGACAATACCGGCAAACGCATCCGGCCCCCACAGTACCGAACCCGGTCCCCGGATGATTTCAATGCGTTTCACTCCGGCAAGAGACAAATCATTGTCAATGGGGTGAAAAGACTTGCTCAGATCCGAAGACAGGGGAACTGTATCATACAGAAAAAGCACAGAATCCGGTATGCCCCTCAGATAAGGCTGGGTTCCCCATTCTTTCTGCGCCATATAAAAACCCGGAACTTTTTTCAGCACATCAGCAACTGTATTATCGCCGTACTCCCGCATTTCTTTTTTTGTGATAACCTGAGCAACAGCAGGAGCCTGCCATGCACTTTCCTCCCTGCGGGAAGCAATGCTCAGCACATTCAGTTTTTCCCCCACAAACATCAGCATGGTGTCCTCATGCTGGCCGGAAGCAAAAATATCATTTCCCCTAGCCTGCGATACATACACCTGACCGACAAGCAACGCGGTCAGGCAAAGGATCGGAACTGTGCGGTAAGTCATATTGTCCTTATTTTTTTCAATGCAGAACAAATTTCCGGTTTGAGAGACAGCAGAACAGGCTTCCAGTTTGTTCATGAGCAGCGGAACAAGCTGGAAGCCTGTTCTATAGCTTTTAAGATAATTATTTTGGAGTAGGTTGGGGTGAGGAACGAACACCAACATGCTGAAATTATTGATGTCCGTTCCTCACCCCAACCTACAGGAAACCCCAAAATTATTTTCTTAAAACCTATACTTTTTTACCCCTGCTTCATCAGTACCCGGAATTTGGATCGGGTCAGTCCCAGCAGTTTTGCTGCCGCGCTCTGATTGTTGTCAGACATCTCCAATGCCTGCTGTACCAGATCATTTTCCAGTTCTTCAAGAATAACTCCCTCTGGCGGCAGCCGGAAATTTCCCTGAACAGTACAGGATGCGGAAGCAGGGGCAGTGTTGAGAAAGGACAGGGTTTGTTCTGTGATTTTTCCTGTATTTCCGGCCAAAATCACAGCCCGTTCCACAGCATTTGCCAGTTCCCGGACATTTCCGGGCCAGGAATATTTCATCAGCACACGGATAGCAGATTCATCCAGCTTCAGATTGGCAGATTCCATCCGTTTGAGAAAATATTCACACAGGGGAATCACATCCTCCATACGCTCCCGGAGCGGCGGAGAATGAATGGGAAACACATTGATCCGGTAATACAAATCCTGGCGGAATTCCCCCTCTTCAACGCGCTGAGCGAGTTTCCGGTTTGTCGCGCAGATGAAGCGCACATCCACTGGAATTTCCTCATTTCCGCCTACACGCTGAATTTTTTTCTCCTGAAGGGCGCGCAGCATTTTTGCCTGGGCTTCCAAAGGCAGATCCCCGATTTCATCCAAAAAAAGAGTTCCTCCGGAAGCATATTCAAATTTTCCCTCTGCTTTTTTGTCAGCGCCCGTGAACGCGCCTTTTTCATGTCCGAACAGTTCGGATTCCACCAGATTTGCAGAAATGGCAGCGCAGTTGACCGGCACAAATCTTTTTTCACTCCGCAGACTCATGCGGTGAATGTATTTTGCCAGCAGTTCCTTGCCGGTTCCGGATTCTCCGCTGATGAGAACTGCTGAATCTGTCTGCGCCACTCTTTCCGCAAGTTCCATGACCGATTTCATTGCACCGGATACATAAACAATCTCATCATTTTTTTCCGCATGTTTCAGACGCTGTTTCAGTTCCCTGTTTTCCGACAGGACTTTGGAAAATTTCAGGGTTCTTTCCACAGTCAGCAGAATTCTGGCCTCTTCAAAGGGCTTGGTGATATAATCTGCCGCACCGCTGCGCATGGCATCCACTGCGGAATCCACTGTGGCAAAGGCCGTGATAAACACCACAGGACAGGGCATCTGCTGTTCCCTGATTTTTCCCAGCAGTTGCAGTCCGTCCATGCGGGGCATTTTGATGTCACTGATGACCATATCAAAAGATTTCTGCGAAATCATTTCCAATGCTTCCTGCCCGTCTCCAGCCTGTGCAACGGCATATCCCTTTCTTTCCAGCATAATGGAAAGCAGATGCCGCATTTTCTTTTCATCATCCACGATAAGGACTTGGGAGTTGGCGTATTCACTCATATTTTTTTATCCGATAAACAATTCAATGGTAAATGGTGAATAGTGAATGGTGAATGGTGAATGGTAAATGGTAAATGGTAAATGTTCAACGGTTAATGCACATCATTTACAATTCAATGGTTAATGGTAAATG
>CAZHPS010000170.1:0-12650 GCA_964534335.1 uncultured Desulfobacterales bacterium | reverse complement strand
CGGAATTCAGATATGAATCTGAACCTCTGCAAATGTTTCAAGTAATGGTATAATACCGATTCTCCATTGAAAGTATACTTATTATTTTATTATTCGGTTTCCCACAGAGAACACAGAGAGAAAAAACCACAGAGAACACAGAGGAAACAACTCACTTTATTGTATAATTTCAATAGCGAATTGGTATTATACCGAATCGCCACTGAAGACATGCTTTTAAAAATAGCAAATTCCTGCAATTAAACAGAAAAAATTTTTTTATTGTATAAATTCAATAGCGATTTGGTATTATATACCTGAAAATTTATGGAACCACACTTATAAACACAGTTTTTTCCTCTGTGTCCTCTGTGGGTGTTTTTTTCTCTGTGTTCTCTGTGGGAAACCCCGATCCGGACATCCTGAAAACTTTATACCAATTCTCCATTGATTTTATACAATATTCTCAGTGCAAAAAACCGCTCCGCTTAATTTTTGCACTCCTCCGGATAAGGAAAAAAATCCGGCAGGATTGGCATTATTATAGAAAATGAAGATAATATCGATTCTCCATTGATTTTATACAATATTCTCAGTGCAAAAAACCGCTCCGCTTAATTTTTGCACTCCTCTGGATAAGCAGAAACATTCATCCCTGCTCCGGCCTGTATCTGGCATCCAGAATCACCACTTTTCCCCGGTCTGTATCACAGCGGATCAGACGGCCAATGCCCTGACGCATTTTGATTTCCGTGTCATACTGGTACCGATCCCAGTAAACTTCTGTAGGCAGAGTTTTCCTTCGGGCCATTTGCAGGGGATCAGACGGGGGCGGATAGGGAATGCGGGTGATAATCACCTGTGTCAGGGTATCTCCCCGGAAATCCACGCCATACCAGAAGGTATCCACTCCAAACAGCACGCTTTCCTTTACTGCACGGAATTCATCGCAGAGATTCACTGTTGACTGACCCGGACGCTGAATCAGCAGAGGATAACGGGTGTCTGCAATGGCAGGAGCCACTCTTTCCGCGACCAGATTCAAATCATGATAACTGGAAAACAGCACCAGGGTGCGGCCCCTGTTTTTGCGGATCAGCTCCGGAATCAGCATGACAAGGGATTTCAGCCAGGCTTCCTTGTTGTCATATTTGCCGCTCACAGCCTCATTCGGCACAAGGATTTCCATAGCATCCTTTGCAAAAGGCGAGGGAATGCGCACAAAGCGGAAGTCTTTGGCAATGACTTCATTTTCAATGGTTTCCAAAGGACGATCCATGCCGCAGATGCGCTGAAAACTGTCAAACCGGTTCCTGTGGCACAGGGTCGCGGCTGTGTAAACCACACAGTGTTTTTTTGCATGGATCTGCCTGCGTATGGATTCCCCCATCTGCACCTGAAGCGACATGATATTCCAGTTGAGCTTGAAAACCTGACACGCCGTGATATGGTTTTCATTCAACATGTTCTCCCGGATTTCTTTTATAAATCCGGACAGTTCCCCCAACTGATCCAGATGGGAGATCAGACGGCTGACCGTGCGGTGCTGCAGCCGGAGCATACGGCAGGTGTTTTCATCCCGGATCATGTCAAAACATTTGCGGATATGCTTCATTTTTTCCGCCATGCCATCCAGACAGGGAAAAATCTGTTCCTTCTCAAAAACCGGATGATCATGCACAATTGCCTGCACAATGCCCGGTGCTGCTCCGGGCTGAATTTTGGACAGGATTTCTCTGCATATGTTTATATCCTCCCGGAGAGCCTCAATTGTATCTGCTGCTTTTTTTATGTCAGCACAATGCTCCTCAGTTCCCCGCTTTGCAATGGAAGGAATATGTTCCCTGACAAAATTCAGTATATCCCGGATACTGCGGGAACTGACCTCGGTTCCGAATGCGTTGCGCACTGCTGTTTCAAAATGGTTGGCCTCATCAATGATATAATTGCTGAAAAGCCCGTTCAGCACAGCATCCCTGTCCAGCAGCGCGAGTTTGTGATGATTGGTAATGACCAGATCCGCTGCCCATGCCTCGGCTGTGATGACCTGTGCCGGACAGCAGTTGTGTCTGGGTGTGCATCCTGACCCGGCAGAGGTCTCTGCAAGTATCCGATCCAGAAAAAATGCCTTGTTCAGGTATGTTCGCACCTTTTCCCCGGCAGAATCCGCGTCTGCTTTGCGGAAATGAAACACAAGTCCCAGGCAGTAGAGCCAGGCCAGCAGATTCTCTCCCTTCCATGTGTCATCATAGAGATAGCCCAGTTTTTCCGCACAGAGATATGCGGATTTGCCCTTGAGCAGAGCCGCGTTTATATCCCGGTAAATGGGCATAACCTCACGGACTGCGGCCAGTTCCTGCTGAAAAATCTGTTCCTGCAGATTTTTGGTATAAGTGGAAATCACAAAAGAGGCATGGGGATTGAGACGGAGAAACTCCAGCACAGGAATAAGATAACCCCGTGTTTTGCCTGTTCCGGTTCCTGCCTCAATGGTCAGCACTGCCTGATCATTGATGGCTTTTGCCACATGAACAGCATAGTCAATTTGCTCAGGCCGGAACCTGAAACCCTTTTCCGCTTCCGCAAATCCGCGAAAGATATTTTCCAGATTTTCCGGAGATACAGGCCGGAAAGGGATTTTTTCACGGGTGTTACGGGACACATTCCCTGCTTTTTCCAGAAAAGGCCGCCAGTTTTCCGAATCCTTTTCCTCGCCCGGAGCGAAAAGCCCTTTGAAATAGTCCTGATAATGCCGGTGAATGTGGAGAAACGCGTGTCCGAAAAGGGTTTGGCTTTTTTTCAGATAATGGCGGAAAACCGGTGCATGTGCAGTATGTCTGCTGTGCAGAAGTGATCCGCAGATATGTTTAATCAGTTCTGCGGAAATTTCAGCGGCTTCTGATGCGGTAAAACTGATTTTTTCCCGTTTTCGGCCATGCAGATATTCCCACAGACTTTTGCATGTCCATGATTTGAGAAAAGGCAGAAAAAATTCTGCGGCAAAACCCAGATCAATAATGCGCGGGTTTCCGCAGAAAACCTGAATTTCAGACAGGGCATCATGTTCATCCAGTACAAAAATGAATTTCTGTCCCTTGAGAAAATCCCGCATTTTCCGGGCCGCATCCGCAGGAGCAGGAGCGTTGAGCACCTGTTTTGCCGACAGACCGGAGCAGTATCGATCCCTGCCGCTGTGATGGGCATAACAGACACGGGACTGAAATTTTTTCTCCTTGCCGTCCGGGCTGATAATCTTTGCAGCCACAGCATAAATGCGGTTTCCCCTGTCTGTTTTCAGACCTGCATGGGCATATACAAGAGCAATGTTTTGAATGTTTTCAGCAAATGGTTTCAGCATAAGTACTCAACCGGAAATTTTCGTGTATTTAAAAAACCGGATTTTTCCGAAAAATCCGGTTTTTCGTAAAATTTATGCCTGAAAATATATGGAAACGTATTTAACAGGGAAAATGCCTGTTTTTGTGCAATTTGTCAATGAAATTGAAACATATGCCCGTGAAGAAAAAAAAAAGAGGCTTTTTGGGACTGTCTTGTTTCCCACAGAGGGCACAGAGGTTTTTTGTTTGCTCCGGCTGGGCCGAAGCCTGCCTGTTTTTTTATTGCAAAAGTTTTCAAAACAGATTATCTGTTTTCCGGTTTCTGAATTCCGGAAAACCTGCTGACTTTGTCATATCCCGTCACAGGGAACTGCCATGCAACAGGCAGATATTTCTGCTTTTTGCCAAACAATACAAAGGAAAGGAATTTTTTATGAATGGAAATCAGGAGTTGGGAGATGTTCGCAATTATCTTTTTGACAGAGCTGAAGCCCTTTGGTGGATCAGTTTTTACCTTACTGTGGGAATGCAGGGGCTGCTGCTGGTATCCATTGTATGGAATCTTCCCTGGGTGATTTATATTTCAGGTTTTGCAGCACTGGCACTTCCGCTGGCTGTGACATGGATACGGGAATGTGCCTCATCTTTTTCCGGAAAGGGAGACAAAGTTCGGCGGGCAATCCTGTATGCTGACAGCCTGGGGGAAAGCATTCCTTCGCAGGAGGATGCTTTGATTCGGGGATGGACAGAAGGAAGCGAACTTGCTCCTGCCCCTTTTCAGCCGCCGTATTATTTCTCCCCGCTGCCTCCGGGGCCTGCAAGACTGGCCGATAATGTCTGTGAATCCGCATTTTTTACCATGAAACTTTCCGAAATTGTGGTCAGGCAGCTCACGGCTGTTCTGATCCTGTCCATACTGATTTTGTTTGCCATTCTTTATTTCGGTCTGCTTTCCGATGGCGGAGCCAAACATGCGGGACTTGTCGCGAATGCGGTTCTTGCCACAGCTTCCTTTATCCTGGGCGGGGATATACTGGTATTGCGGAAAAAATATGCAGAACTCTGCAGTGCCGCGACAGTAGCTTATGAACAGTGCGGTCGGCTGAGGGAAATACCGGATATCAGCCTGTTTGAGGTGATGCAACCAGTGGAAGATTACAATATTGCACTGGCACAGTCTCCGCCTGTGCCTTTTAAACTCCATATAAAATACAATGACTTTCTGAATAAAATATACAGAAAAAGCCATTCCCGGAAATAACGTATAACAAGCTGGAAGCATGTGCTACTACATAAACAATTTAGATTTTATGGTATCAATTCCCCTCTTGAGAGGGGCATGGGTGTGTCCGGAACTGCACAGTCCAATAACACACCCCTGCCACCTCTCAAGAGGGGATTATATAAAATTCAAGTTGGTTATGTACTACTTTTTGTTATAAATGCAATGGAGATTATTAGCTATGGGAGAACTGTATCTGCGGGCCGAAATGGTCAATCTGGATCGGTCTGTTTATGACACCAATGACATCAGCACCATTAGGGGCGGGAGTTTTATGCTGCTGGAGGCCGTGAACAGTCTGGAAGAAAAATGCAAAGACTTTATGGAAAAGATTTCTGCGGGTTCCAGCGCGGGGCTGTTCCGCATCCTGCCCGGCATCACTGCGGAAAAAGCAGTATCAGAAGTGAAAGCCCATTTGTCAGATAAAACCGGAAACTACGCGTGTTTTGTGGTGAACACTCTGGAAAGCGGGAATGAGGATTTCAGTGAGATACAGGAAAAACTCATGGCCGCGAACCGCTGGGAACAGATGCGGCAGCTTTCGGTTCCCTGGGGAAATGGCTGGAAAGGAGGAGACATTCCCTGTGCCATAGACGGTGTGCGTCCCGGAATTCAGACGGATCAAAGCGGTGGAGAAAAAAAACTGATTTCCGATTCAGTTGATTTCCGCAAAAAACAGGGGAGAAAGCTGCGCGCCGGTATTTATCAGCGCATACTGGGAAATTCCGGGCCTTTGCCTTCTTTCACAGACAATATGGAAGAACTGAGTCAGATTTCCGGTCAATGCGACAATCCCCGTATTTCCGGGCTGGACGGGAAAATCGCATTTGTCTATGCGGATGGCAACCGTTTTGGCAAAATCCGCAGCACTTTCTGTACAGATGAAAAAAAGCTGGCTGACTTTGACAATGCTGTGCAGAACAGACTCCGTAAACCACTGCTGGCAGAAGTGATACAAGATATGCAGAATGATCCCAATGCAAAAGCGGAAGGAAAAATACGGCTGGAAACCCTGCTCTGGGGCGGTGATGAAATTGAATGGGTGGTTCCGGCATGGAAGGGCTGGGATTTGCTGCGTATTCTTTTTTCCAATGAAGTATTTTATCCTGCTGCAAACGGAGAGCAGATTCCCCTTACCCATGCGGCAGGTGTGATTTTCTGCCATCATAATGCCCCGATTCTGCAAATCCGAAAACTGGCACACGCACTCGCTGACAAGGCCAAAGAAAAACTTTCAGAGCAGATGACAGACTGGCCTAAGTCCCATGAAGACGGAAATATTTTTCATTATCTGGTTATGGAATCCTTTGACATGCTGGAAGGTGATCCCCGGACATTCCTGAAAGAGTTTTACTATCCGGCTGAGGCACACAGTCTTTTCATGAAAGGAGAGGAAATCCTCTCTTTTTCCCGGAATATGCAAATTCTGAGAACCGGATTTCCCAGAGGAAAACTCTATGAAATCATGGATGCTTTGCGGGAAAACAAAGGAGCGGAGACTGTTGACCGTATCCGGAAAAAAGGGCTTTCGGATTTGTCCCCGGAACAGCAGAATAAAAGCAATGCGGTCATTGATTCCCTGCTGGGCGGAGATATGCACCGGTGGTTTGTCATAGCGGATTTGTGGGATTATGCAGGGATTTGCACGGAAAATAATACCGGGGAGGAAACACCATGACCTGTCACTGTACACTGAATATAAAACTCTGCATTCAGGCTCCTTTTCTCTGCTCTGCCACCGGACTGCCGCGATGGGGAATTGATGCGGCTTTTCATCGGGATTATCTGAAAAGACCGGTTATCATGAAATCCCATATCAAGGGAAAACTGCGGGAGGCATGGCAGGAGCTGGAAAATGCCTTGAAAAATACCGAAGATGTTCCTGCTTTTCAGGCAGATGCGGATCACTGGCTGGGGCGGGAAACCGGAACACAGGAACATGAAAGTGCTGAACCTTTCCGGGGCCGTATGCTTTTTTCCGATTTTGTCTGCACAGAAGAATCCATTTCCCAAATGCAGCGGTTTCACCGCATCCGGATGAACAGAATCACAGGCACGGCAGAGGAAGGCGCGCTGATCTGCATGGAAACCCCTTTTGAAAGCGGCGCGGAAACCCAATGGAAGGGAGAAATCATCTGGTCATCTGAAAACCGTGAACAGGGTGAAAAAGTGCGGGATCAGGTACTCGCGGGGCTGCGCTGGATCACGGCAATGGGAGCGGAAAAAACAGCAGGTTTCGGGCGTTTGCTGAAGGTAATCTGTGAGGATTTTTCCGTCAGTGAATTTAAAACCTTTCAGGCTCCGGCAGATAAAACCCGGATATCCGCGCTGTCCATTACCCTAAGTGAAGCAGTTGCAGTGGGAGGAGTGAAGATCAAAGACAATTATATGGAAAGCGGCAGCATTTTTTCCGGCGCGATCATCAAAGGTTCCCTGGCACGGTGCATCCGGCACAGACTGAACCTGCCGCGAAATGCTCCCATTGCAGACTGCGAAGCTATGGAAAACGCGGGGCTGGGACTGCTGGGACGCTGGTTTGAAAAAATCACGTTCCGCCATGCCTTTCCCTGTGTGAAAAAAGACCGCAGACCGGTGTGTCCGCCCTTTTCCCTGCTCAAGGCAGGCGGAGAGATTTATGATGCTGCCCTGTCGGAAGACTGGGAACTGTTTGCAGACGGAAAGGGAAAAAAGGTCGCGCCCGCGTTTGCGCCGGACTGGAAATCTGACAGGGATGTGAAGGAAACATACGGCTGGGCAGTGCCAAAAATACTGGCTGTCACCCGCACGGCCATTGATTCCGGTTCCCGCCGGGCAGCAGAGGAAAAACTCTATACCTTTGAATATATCTGCCCGGAAGATGAAAACAGCAGGCAAATTTTCTGGAACTCGGAAATCTGTCTGCCTGAAGACTGCCCGGAAACAGAGCATGACGCACTCGCGGCCCAACTGGAATATGTGCTGCGGCACTGGTTCAGTCATATTGGCAAAAGGCAGGGCAGAATTCATGCAGAAACCTTAACCTGCCAGTCTTCTGTCAGTTCCGGTGAACCACTGCGGGAAGGTCTGAGCATCATCTGCCTGCGGGCTGATGCCATGATGACTGATCCCGCAGAAATCAGACAGGGTTCCCATGCAGAACTGCTGGCAGCATACGGAAAATACTGGGAAGAAATTTCCGGGCGCGCATTTCGGCTGATCCGTTTTTATGCCCGGCAGAAACTCGCGGGAGGATATCTGGGAATGCGTTTTCCCACACAGGGAAAGTATTTTCCCTTTCTGCTGACCCAGGCCGGAAGCGTGTTTGTTCTGCATGCCAAAAATCCGGAAAGCGCGGAAAAACAATGCCGGGACTGGCTCCGGAAAGGACTGCCGGAAGCAGGCTGGGTGAAAAAACTGTACGGAAAACAGGACGGAACCGGGGCAGACTGGAAAAAATGTCCTTTCATACGGGAAAACGGTTTTGGAGAAATTGCCGTAAACCTGCCCTGTCACTGGGAAAAACGGAGGAAATCATGAAAGATTGCGAAAAAGGGCAAAACTGCCTCAAAGGAGACAGTTTCTTCAACCGTTACCGGATACAGGGCATACTGACCACCCGCAGCCCTTTTCATCTGGGAAACGGGTATGTCACGGAACGCAAAGGTTTGACAGCAGAAAAAAACGGGCAGAAGGAATCTGTTGAAATTTCGTCCATTGTCACGGATCATATGGGAAAGCCCGTGATTCCGGGAAGCAGCCTCAAGGGCGCGCTGCGGAATTATCTGCTGGATGTGTTTTCAGTTTCACATCAGGGACTGCTGGCCCGGGACCGGAATTTTGAAGAACTGATCCGGAAAGATGAAAATCTGCGGAAACAGAACGCCCAGACAGATTTTATGAAAGAAAAGGCATCTGTGCTGGAACGTCTTTTCGGAACCCCTTTTGCCGAGGGGAAAATTGAGGTATGGAACGGGGAATGTATCAGCAAAAGCCCTGAAATCCATCCGGGCATAAGGAATCCGGAAAAACCGCCGTTCTGGGACAGTCAGCGCATGACCTGGGTGGAGCAGTCTGTGGCCATTGATCCGGAAACCGGCACGGCCATTGACAAAAAACTTTATCATTTTGAAGCGGTTCCGCCCGGTGTTTCCTTCCGCATCAATATCAGCGGTCAGAATCTGGTACATGCGGAAATGGGTATGCTGCTTTTCGGGCTGTATGCCTTTAACTCCCAAATCTGGCCCCTTACGCTGGGAGCCATGTCAGGAAGAGGATTCGGACGTTTTGATTTTCAGCCAGAGCATGTGTACTGCCTTCCCAAAAGCCGTGTGGAGAACTGGATTCAGGAGGCACTGCGGGCTGATCATGCAGGTTATGCAAGCCTGAAACCCCTGCCGGAAACAGAACTGAAACAGTATGTGGCTGATTTCAAAAATATGTTTCTGCAAATCATGGGAGAGGGAATATGAATACAGCGGAAATTCCCAAAGGCATACAGTCTCTTTTTCAGGTGCGCTGGACACTGCGGCTGGAAACGCCTTTGTGCATCAAAAGCGGTCAGACTTCGGCTTTCGGTTCAGGAACAGGAAACAAAACCCGGAACAGAGATATGACATTCCAATGGAACCGGGAAAAAAGCGGACAGGAAGCACAAGTGTCTGAACTGCGCAGCGAACTGCGCTTTGTGCAGGGCAGCCTTGTTCCGGTTTACAGCATTCCGGCTTCCTCATTGCGCGGGGCTTTGCGATCCTGTTTCCTGCGCTGTTTTGTGGAGGAAAAATTCTGGTCTCCTCTCTGTGATGCAGAGGAAGAGGCAAATTCCCAAAGCATGGAAGAACTGCGCGCCGCTCTTGCAGAATCCGCGTCTCCCGGACTGGCTCTGCTGAGGGACTGTTTCGGTATGGCACTGGACACAGGAAATGATACCGGAAATAACACCGGGAAATCCCCTGTCGGTCAGAAGGGAAAAATCCGTGTGCAAGTCTTTCCCCTGGAAAATCCTGCCCCCTTTCCCTGTGTGCAGGGAAATGACTGGAAAAAAAGTGAGAATGATTTCGGGCCGGACAATGCACCCCGGCATATCTCTGTGCGGGGGCCGGTGGATCGGATTACGCACGGGGCAAAGGACGGGGGACTGCATTATTTTATGGAATTTTCACCGGGTCAGGAAATGGATGTGTGTCTGCGTATCCGGAATCCAAAAACACTTCACCTGGGACTGACTGCCCTGTGGGAAAGGGAAATCAGCACCGGAATGCTGCGGCTGGGCGGTCTGACTTCCGCAGGACGGGGACGGATGCGGGTTGTGAAAAAATCACATCTTGTCTACGCACCCCCTGACAGGGAAGCGGAACTGAAGAAAATGCTGGGGGAAGGAATCACAGAAGAGACAGTTGCGGAACAGGAGATTTTCAGCGGTATCTGGAAATGTTTCCGTGTTCACAATGCAAAGGATTTTATCCCGGAACTGGCTGCATGTATTCCGGGAGTGAAAATAAAGGAGAACAGGTCATGCACTTTATGAATCCCTTTGAATTTGTTCCGCTGCCGGAAAAGGGGCCGAAGGAACTGCCGCAGGAGGCATATGACGGCCCGCGGCTGGAAGGATATTTGTCATATTATATCAGGGTACTGACACCCCTGCATATTACCGGCAGAACCTCTGCTTTGGGCAAAACCTTTGACCGGAAGGAATTTTATGAAAATTACGGTAACAAAGTGATTCCGGGCGCATCCGTGCGGGGAATGCTTTCCGCGTTTATTGAGGCTTTGACAGGCAGTGATCTGCGGGTTTTCACACGGGGATATGAAGCCGGAAAATCCGGAATTCCGGCCTATGGAAAGCATTTTGACAGCAGATGCAGGCATACCGGTTTTCTCATGGCCGCAGCCGATGACAAGGATGAAAAAACTGCAGCAGCACGGAATCAGCAAATCTCCTACCGGCACAATGATCAGCAGAAAACACGGAAAATCCACGAGCGCACCACCACTCTGCCAAACGGATTCGGACGGCATCTGAAAACTGATGCTGCCCGTTTTCTTTTCGGATTTGTGGATGAAAACAGCGAAGAGCAGAGCGCAAAAGCCGGGCGTGTGATTTTTGAGGACATTCTGATTTCTCCCAAAATCAGGATGCAGGACTGCAAAGCCTGGGATTTGGAAGGAGATGCCATTATGGGCGGCCCCAATCCCCGCGCAAATACAGGCTGGTATTTCACACCCGGAGAAAGCCGCATCCGGCAGAGCAGAGGGATAAAATCATGGGAAGTGCTGGCCGATAAGGTGCGGGGACGCAAGTTTTATTTTCATCAGGAACCCGGAACCTGCCATGAGCAATACCGCAAATGGTGTCAGTGGATGAAACTGAGGGAATACAAAGTGGAAACAGTGGTTCCCGGAACAGAAATCCTGAATGCACGGATTTATTTTTCCGATCTGCCGGAACCCATGCTGAATCTGCTGGTTTTTTCCCTGATGCTGGAAAGCGGCATGGCACATAAACTGGGCGCGCTGAAACCCTTTGGATTCGGCAGTGTGCAACTGATTCCCGATGGTCTGCTGTGCCGGGATATGGCTGCTCCCCTGGAAAATCTCAGAGAACCGGAACAACTGCGCTTTGCGGTGAATGATTCGCTTTTTGATGAACAGGCACGCAGGTTTTTGGAGAAAATCATGTATGTTCCCAAACCGGAGGAAAAAAAGGACTGGATTTTTGTTTATCCGCGTTTCCGGCCGGGCAGAAATGTCTCTCCAGAAGAAAAAGGTTTTGCTGCGGTTCCCAAAGTGAAACCCGGTACAGAAGGCAAAACCCGTGTTTTTCCCAAAGAGATTGAAAAAATCACCCTGTTTTTTGATTATTACCAGACAAAAGCCGTGAATTTCAGGCAGGTCATGGGCGGGGATGATTACAGTCATCTGCGGAAAGGGAAATAGAGTATGAATGCTTTGCAACATCCGCTGCTTACCCTGGAGGTCTGCCGCATCCGCATTGATTTCAAAGCCCGGCAGAAATGGGAGGTGTATGGCAAAGAACCGATCTTCCGGGGGCAGATGGGACGGTATCTGAGGCAGGGCTGCTGCCCTTTTTATGATGATCCCGGAAAAGACTGCGAAAACTGCGGTCTGGCAAAGGGATGCCTGTATCTGAAACTCTTCGCGCCACAAACCCGGAATCCCTCTGATCCCCGTCCCTTTGTTCCGGTTCTGGAGGGGGAAAATTCCCAATCCATGTTTCAGAAGGGAGAAAAAGGAAAAGCCGGTCTTGTTCTTATGGGGCCTGCCATCACTTACTCCAGTCTTTTCTGCGAGGCCGCGCTGTCTGCTTTGGGAGCCTTTCCCCTGCAAACCGGGCCGGTGCAGGTGGAAATGCCTGAGGGTCCGGTTTTTTCCCATGAAGCAGAACATGCGGGCCGGACACTGAAGGAGTGGGCGGAAAGGGATTTTGTGCAGGGCAGGGAATGCAGGGGGCTGAGGTTTGTCACTCCGATGCGCGTGACCGGAAAAGAGCGGGGTTTGCGGGATGATGTGAATTTTTTTGTCCTGATGCAGGCTCTGCTCCGCCGGCTCCGGGATCTGAAACGGGCTTTTGACACAGACAGGGATATGGGGGACAGCAGGGAAATTCTTGACAAGGCCGCTCAGGTGCAGGTAAGGGAGAACAGGCTGAAGTGGGAAAAGCGCGAGCGGTATTCGGCCAGGCAGGGGCAGGATGTGTATCTGAGCGGTTTTACCGGATATATTTCTTTTGACAGGGAGATCAGTGATTTTTATCCCCTGCTGAAAGCCGCAGAGATTGTGCATGTCGGAAAGGGAACTTCAGGCGGGTGCGGAAGGGTGGAACTGGTGGGGAGATAAGCAGGCAAACAGAAGTTTTCGTGTATAAAAGCAGCATAATACGGCTCCGCTTTCAGACAATTTTTTATTCGTGTATTTTCGTGTATTTTCGTGTGTTTCGTGGCTGAAAAAACACAGGCATTCCTCAATCTCTGAAAGCGGTTTGGTATAATACCAAATAGCTTTCAAAGTTCGGGGAATGCCTCTTTTTTTGCCACGAAAAACACGAAAAATAC
>CAZHPS010000169.1:0-12739 GCA_964534335.1 uncultured Desulfobacterales bacterium | reverse complement strand
AATATCGGATTTTTGTATATAACGTGATCGTATTTACCCCAAAATAATTATCTTAAACACTATAATATCTTCAAAATCAAAATTACGTGGGTATAACTTTGATATTATACCGATTCTCCATTGGTTTTATACAATCCGGATGCAAACCCGGAGGAGTGCAAAAATTAAGCGGGGCGGTTTTTTGCACACACACAGAACAGCGAAAAAAACTGCCAGTATTGTATAAAATCAATGGCGATTTGGTATTAGACAATAGTTTACAAATCGTTCAAAGATTTTGTCTTCTGACATTCCTTCTAAATTGTAATCATCGTTGAAGGATTTGATATAGCCTTCCAACACTTTATCTTTCATAATTATTTCCTCTCATTATAAGTAAATTAGCAGTTTAATTGATTTACAGCAGCAGGTTAACCAGTGATTATAAGGTTTCCGCCTATTCGCGATAAAAATTGTCTGTATTTGGACATTTTGTCTAAGTATAGACAAAATTTAACCCAAATCTGATTGTCTGTATTTAGACAATTTGTCTATATTTAGACAAAATCCAACCATCCAAACCAAGTCCGTTGATTTTAGCTCATATATGCCGGGCAATGCAAAAAGGGAACAGGGGGAAATACATTCCCCCAATCCCTGAATTCCATTCCCCAATCTTTACAGAATATACCTGCTCAAATCCTCACTGGATTTGATGGCACTGAGTTTTTTCTGCACATATTCCCTGTCAATCACCACCTTTTTTTCATCCAAATCAGGGGCTTTGTACAGAAAATCCTCCAGCAGGCATTCCATGATGGTGTGCAGCCTTCTGGCCCCGATGTTTTCCGTCATATTGTTCACTTCCTCCGCGTCCGTGGCAATCTGCTCCACTGCACTTTCTTCAAACACCAGATCAATGCCTTCTGTCCGCAGCAAAGCTGTGTATTGCAGCAGCAGCGCGTTCCGGGGTTCAGTCAGAATGCGGACAAAATCGTTGCGGCTCAGGGAATCCAGTTCCACACGGATGGGAAAGCGTCCCTGCAGTTCCGGAATCAGATCCGAAGGTTTGGAAACGTGAAACGCGCCGGAAGCAATGAAAAGAATATGATCGGTTTTGACAAAACCGTATTTGGTCGCGACAGTGGTTCCCTCCACCAGAGGCAGCAGATCCCGCTGCACTCCCCCGCGGGAAACATCCGGGCCGTGTCCGCTTTCCTTGCCTGCGATCTTGTCAATTTCATCCAGAAAGATAATGCCGGACTGCTCCACCTTTTCAATGGCCTGGGCAACCACCTTGTCCATATCCACCAGATTCTGAGCCTCTTCCTGAACCAGTATGGTTCTGGCCTCGGAGACTTTCATTTTCCGGCGTTTGGTGTTCCTGGGCATGATATTGTTGAACATATCCTTGAAATTGATACCCATTTCCTCCATGCCCACATTGGAGAAAATTTCCACAGTGGGCATGACGCGGTCTGTAACCTCCAGATCAATATAGCGATCATCCAGTTTGCCTTTACGGAGCATGGATCGGAGTTTTTCCCTTGTGGAAGCAGGCGTTTCCCGTCCCGGAGTAATAATTTCCACGGCACCCTGCCCGGTCTCATGACCGGACTGATCCCCGGATTTGGGCAGCAGCAGATCCAGAATGCGTTCTTCCGCAATCTGTCCGGCCTTGTCCTGAACCGCCTCCTGCTCCCGCACACGAAGCATGTTGACGGTCATTTCCACCAGATCCCTGACCATAGATTCCACATCCCGGCCCACATACCCCACTTCCGTGTACTTGGATGCCTCCACTTTGTTGAATGGGGAATCTGTCATGCGGGACAGTCGCCGGGCAATTTCTGTTTTTCCCACGCCGGTCGGGCCGATAAGGATAATGTTCTTGGGAGCAATCTCATCTTTGAGATCAGGATCCACCTGCTGCCTGCGCCAGCGGTTTCGCAGCGCAATGGCAACAGATTTTTTCGCCTTGTGCTGGCCGACGATATATTTGTCAAGTTCCGCCACAATTTCAGACGGTTTCATTTCACTCATAATCTAACCCAGTTCCTCAAAGGTCACAGTGTTGTTGGTATAAATGCAAAGGGATGCGGCAATTTTCATGGCTTCTTCTGCAATGGCCCGGACATCCATACTGGTATGCCGGAGCAGAGCCGCAGCCGCAGCCTGGGCTGCCACTCCGCCGGACCCGATGGCAACAATCCCCTCGTCCGGTTCAATCACATCCCCGTTGCCGGAAATCAGGTACATACGGGTTTCGTCCGCAGCAATCATCATGGCTTCCAGACGGCGCAGATATTTGTCCGTGCGCCATTCCCTGGCCAGTTCCACCGCGCTCCGGGTCAGATTTCCGTTGTACTGCTCCAGTTTTCCCTCCAGACGTTCTGTAAGATTGAGCGCGTCCGCAGTGGCCCCGGCAAAACCCACGATGATCCGGTCATGATAGATTCTGCGCACTTTTACGGCTTTGTGTTTCACCACGTTCTGGCCCAGCGTCACCTGACCGTCACCTGCCACACAGAGCCTGCCGTTGTTCCGTACCGCCAGTATGGTTGTTCCGTGAAATGTTGCTTCCATTTGCTCTCTTTTTCTGTGAGTTGTGTATCTGTTTTCTGATCCTGCCGGAAATTGCTTAGGGATTTGGAAATTGCTGATGTACCGGTTTCATTGTTCAGGTTTCAGTGCAGAGCGGGTACTGAAACCTGAAACCCTGTCCCGGTATTTTAAAAAAAATTTCCACTTCCCTTAGCATGTTACGGTCTTTTCAGAATGCAATCAGGTTTTCAATTTCCTGCCAGGTTCCCACTTCTGTGAAAGGATGGGGCTCCCGGTTCCAGGGCTGCCGGAACACAAGGGGCGTAATTCCCTCCTCTTTGAGGAGAAAACAGGTTTCCAGCCGATCCTCCACAAAATGGGTCACACCTTTTTCCCGCAGGACTTCGGTTTTGGCCTCAAAGGAACCTGTGGCAACAATGTCTATGCGGGACGGATCAAGCGGGAGCAGATTCTGCATCCACTCGCTGATGGGGCCTATATTGGGTCGCGCTGTCACAAAACGCACCGGAGCATGCTCTTTTCCCAGCCGGGTCAGCACATGCCTGGCCCCGGCAATGGGTTTGAGCCCCGTATCCCTGCTTCCGTCCAGCAGTTTGGCAATAACGTCTGAGATAATGTCCGGATGAATATCCAGACATTCCTCCAGCATATAACGGGTAATATGTTCATATTGCACGTCATGGATACCATGATCTTCGCGGACAATATCCAGAAAAAGATTCATGGTATCAGCAACCACACCGTCAATATCAAATGCAAGAGATGCAGGATTGATCATTTCACCTGTCAGAAGGCATTCCCCCTGATCCTTAAAATATTCTGTTTCGGGTCTTAATCCTGTTCCGGGCCGCAGTGTCCTGCCAAAATTCAGTCTTTGCATGCAGATACGCTGCGCCCTTTGGGGTTAAAACCTGCAAAATCAAAATTGACAAAAAAACCGGTACGCTGTCAGTCCTGAATCTGTGCTTTGCAAAAACCGGATTTTTTGGAAAAATCCGGTTTTTCTGCACACTTCAGATCATAAAATCAAACTTGGCAAAGCATTAGGTGATTTCTGAAAATAAATATCCCTTTTCAGTTCAGGCACAGGCTGGAAGCTTATTCTGCTTTTCCGGGATATTCTTTTCTGGAAACAACACTAGGCCAGTCTCCGGGTTTTTTTCTTCAGGCGGATAACCCGTTCACGCCAGATGTCAGCCATTTTCTGATCACCGGCTTCCAGAACCTGGGCCCATTTTGCCTTCAGCTCTTTGATTTTCTTTTTCAGATCCCGTACCGAAGAACTGGATTTCTTCACAGGTTCTGCTATGCCGCGTGCTTTGCGGATGATGGTAAGCAGTTCATCCTTGTTCATGCCGGACGCTCCGACAACACCCTCAATTCCCTTTGCAATTTCCCGCACTTCCTTGATGGTCATTTTTTCCAAAGATTTCTCTTTTTCCTCTTTTTTCTTGCTGCCCATGCTGATCAGTTCTCCTTATAAAAGAATATGTAATGATAATAAAACTGTTTTCCCCAAAATACACAGATTTCCGAAAATCGGATTCCACTGCCCCGGTAAAGGATCTGCGTCTTTTCAACGCTGAACGCCAAAGGATTCCCCGTATAAGCACAATCCTGTCCAGTATGCTGTCAGACTTGGATCTGTGCGCTGCAAAAACCGGATTTTTCCAAAAAATCCGGTTTTTCTGCACAGTTGGGATCATAAAATCAAAGTTGACAAAGCTCTGGTCTCCCCCATTTGCAGAAAATCACGAAAAGCAGATGTTAAAACATTAATTAATAATTTTTTTTTCCCTCTGTGTCAATAGACAAGACATAAAAAACATCAGAACAGAACCTCTCAGGCGCAGAAAAAAATTTTCCCCTTAGGGAAAAATTTTTTTTACAGTCCGCCTGAATTCAATTTTTTTTTTGACAAACGAAAAATTTCAGTGGCTTACTTATCCCGGATGATTTTTTGAACCTGAATTTCAGACTGAAAGAAAAATCTGGGTGAATCTGCGATCAAAAAAAACTGCCGCATATTTTGCCGGACTTACTTATTTTTCTTGCATTCTTCCCGGCACTGTCATAAAGAAACAGCAGAAATCTGATTTGCCCCAAAGAAAGGAAGCAGTAAGCCTGCTGTTTTTTTTATTATGAAATCATCTCCTCCAAAAATTCTGTTCTCTACCCGTTCCAAACTCATTGTCAGTTTTATCACTGTGTCTCTGCTGGTGGGAATTGTGTCTCTGCTGGTGGGAGCGCAGATGCTTTACCAGTCTGTTCTGCATGAAATCAACAACCGGGTGCGCCAGGATCTGAATGTGGCCGGAGTCATTTACAATGACCGGGTGAACGAGATCCGGCTTTGTCTGGAAATGGCAGGAATTTCTTCAGATCTGCGGACTGCCCTGGAGGGGGAAAACAGAGACTTTCTTCTGTCTCTGCTGACACAGACAGCCGGCGCGGCAAAACTTGATTTTGCAGGGATTATGCTGCCGGAAAACCGGATTCTGTGCCGTCTGGGAGAATGCGCCCGGTCAGGACAAATCCTGTCCGGAAGAAATCCTTTGGCAGAACTTGCCCTGCAGCGGAAAGAGGCTGTGGCCGGAACCATCGTAATGGACAGAGAAATCCTTTACGCGGAAAATCCGGAACTCGCGCACAGAGCGGCCATCCGCCCCATGCTATCCCCCTCTGCAAAAACATCTTTAAGGGAAGAAACCGCAGGACTTGCCATTGCCGCAGCCGTTCCGATTATGGCAGACGGCATTCCCTCCGGCGTAATCTATGGAGGGGTGCTGCTCAGCCGTGATGAGAGCATTGTGGACAAGATCGGGGATACCGTGTTTAAAAATGAAGTGTACAAAGGCAGGCATCTGGGAACCGCGACTGTTTTCTTCAAAAATCTCAGAATATCCACCAATGTGCTGAAAGAAGACGGACACAGGGCAGTGGGAACCTATGCATCTGATGAGGTTGCCCAGAGGGTTCTCACAGAAGGGAAAAAATGGACTGACCGGGCATTTGTGGTCAATGACTGGTATATTACTGCCTATGAACCCATTGCGGATATTTTGGGGCAAAATGTGGGAATGCTGTATGTGGGCGTGCTGGAGGCCACCTATTCTGATGTCCGGCGCAGGGCACTTCTGGTGTTTACCGGCATTACCGCAGCAGGTGTGCTTCTGTCTGTTTTTCTGGGATGGTTTCTGGCTTCCCGGATTATGCAGCCGGTAAACCGGCTCATCCATGCCAGCATAGAAATATCAAAAGGCAATTTTTCCCCGGAGGTCGGCCCTATTTCCAAAAGCGATATGGGACTGCTGCAGAACAAGTTTCTGAAAATGGCAGAGGCCCTGAAAGAGCGGGAGCAGCGTCATCTGGAGGAAAGTGAGAACTGCCTGATTCAGTCGGAAAAACAGGCGAGTGTGGGCAAGCTGGCCGCAGGGGTTGCCCATGAGATCAACAATCCCCTGACCGCAGTGCTGACTTTCACCCATCTGATTCTGCGGCGCAAAGATCTGCCGGAAGATATGCGCACGGATCTGGAAACCATTGCTGTGCAGACAGAAAGGGTTCGCAAAATTGTCAAGGGACTGCTTGATTTTTCACGTCAAACCCGGCTGGACCCGGAACCGGTCAATCTGAACCGGCTTTTGGAAGACTGCGTGAATCTGCTGGAAAATCAGGCCATGATCCGGGGTGTGCATCTTCATTTTGACCGGGAAGAGGAACTGCCGTCTCTGACACTGGATCGCAGCCAGTTTCAAAGTGTGATTGTGAACATGCTCATCAACGCGCTGGATGCCACAGAACCGGGCGGAAGCATTGCCCTTACGGCAAAACGCTTTTCCCATATGGATCGCGATGGCGTTGAAATCAGCATTCAGGATACAGGCTCCGGCATTCTTCCGGAACATTTGGAAAGGCTTTTTGATCCTTTTTTCACCACAAAGGAAGTCGGAAAAGGCACAGGTCTGGGCCTGTCTGTATCTGCCGGCATTGTTGCGCGGCACAGCGGGCATATCAGTGTAAAAAGCAAACTGGGAGAGGGCAGTGTTTTTCATATCTGGCTGCCATTTTCACAGGAAAATACAGATCCGGGGGAACAGAAAGCATGAAAATACTCATTGTTGATGATGAACCCATTGTCATTGAAAGCTGCCGGAGAATACTGGAGGCAGAGGGAATCAGCGTGCGCCGGGCCGGAAATGCTTTACAGGCAAAGGAAATCCTGCACCAGGGAGAATCCTTTGATCTGATACTGACAGATATAAAAATGCCGGGGCAGGACGGTTTTCAACTGATTTCCCAAATCAGAAAAGCCAGGCCCGGCATCCCGATTCTGATGATGACCGGTTATCTGACACCGGAAACCGTTGAAAAAGGCAGATCCGGAGGAGCTGAAGGTTTTATTGCCAAGCCTTTCACCCCGGAAGAACTGCTCCGTGCAGTGGAAAACACTCTGTCCGGCAATCTGCATCCTGCTAAATAACATTTTAAAATAAACAGTTATTCGCGAATTTGAAACACCGTCCTTTCCTGTTCCGTGTGCATATTTTTTTCATTATGTAAAAAATCCCGACATAAATTCCGGAAGGCTTTTTTTCCCCTGTATGGTTTATTTTCATAAATTAACAGATAATTCAGAATGTTAATCACAAGTTGATTTTCTGTCTGCCGATGGTATGCACTTTGCTTTTGTCTATGGCAGAAGTTGACAAATCCCAAAGCCTGCAGATTTGTCAAAGTGTTCCGGCCTGCTGTCAAAACCATCGGCAGTGCCCTGTTTTTATCTTTATGTTTTTGCTGTATTTTTTGCTCTGTCACTATGAAAAGAACCCTTGTCAAAGAATAATACCGATTCACCGTTGACCTGATGCAGTCTGCAACTGTGCAGGATTTGACAGGTTTTGAAAAATTGTCAAATCTGACTGCATGAAACCAATGGCGAACAGGTATGAAAAGGAGAAATTCAATGGCTGAAAAAATGCTTGTGATTGATGATGATCCCGCTGTGCTGACATCCTGTCAGCGGATTTTTGCGGCAGAAGGCTTTGATGTGGAAACTGCGGACAAACCCGAAGATGGGCTGAAACTTGCTTCTGAAAAAAATTTCACTGTTATTCTCTGCGACTGGAAAATGCCCGGTTTTGACGGGCTGGATGTGGTGGCTGAACTGGAAAAGCGCACACCGGAATCCACAGTGGTGATGTTCAGCGGTTATCCGTCCATAGACCGGGCCACCGAAGCCATGAAGCGCGGGGCTATGGATTTTCTGCCCAAACCCTTTACTCCGGAAGAGATTATCCGTACCGTGAACAAGGCCATGAACCGGAAAATGGCGCAGGAAAAAAAGCATCTGGGACGGTTTGAAAAAATGATGAGAAAATTTCCGGTTCCCAGCATGGATGACAAAAACCCTGTAAGCATTGCGGAAACCGTCGCGCAGACTGTGGGTGTTGCCAAGGCAAATTCTCCCTGGTTCACGCTGTTTGTTCTGGGAATGCTGGCCGGAGCCTATATTGGATTCGGGGGACTGTTTTCCGCATCTGTCACCTTTGATCTTGCGCCGATCACCGGTATCGGACTGCAGAAACTCATCAGCGGAGCAGCTTTCAGCCTGGGACTGATACTGGTCATCATTGCGGGAGCGGAACTGTTTACCGGTAACAATCTGATGATTTCCAGTGTCATGATCGGAGAAATCACGTGGAAAAAAATGCTGGCAAAATGGGGAGTGGTGTATATGTCCAATTTTGCAGGTTCCCTTCTCATGGCCCTGCTCTTTTATTTTTCAGGTTTATGGAAAACCGGAGCCGGTGCTTTGGGCGAGGCAGCGGTAAAAGTTGCCTATGCCAAAGTGCATCTGAGCTATATGGAATCCTTTGTCCGGGCTGTGGGCTGCAACTGGCTGGTCTGTCTGGCCGTATGGATGGCCCTGGCCTCGCGTCAGGTGATTGGAAAAATCTTTGCCATATTCTTTCCCATTACCGGTTTTGTGGCAATCGGATTTGAGCATTGCGTGGCAAATATGTATTTTATTCCCAACGGCATTTTCCTGAACCAGTGGGCAGGCATTGCGCCGGCCGGTCTGGATATGAGTACACTGACATGGACTGCTTTTCTCATTGACAATCTGCTTCCTGTCACCATAGGCAATATTGTGGGCGGAGCCTGTTTTGTGGGGCTGGGTTACTGGGGCGCATACCTGAGAGTGTCCAAAACTGCGTGAATAAAATTTCTGCATTCATTAGGGATGAGAAATTTCCTGAAGTACCGCTTCAGGTGTCAGGTTTCGGATGTCAGGGAACAGATGCAGAACACTGAAACCGGTATATCAGCAATTTTCAAATCCCTTATGAAAGCGGAAATCCTGCATACAAACGGAAACATATACCATTACCTGAAACATTTGCAGAGGTTCAGATTCATATCTGAATTCCGCACAGAAAAACTCTGTGTCACTCTGCGGAAACTCTGTGTTACTCTGCGGTTAAAATCCGCCCGGCAGAATTACCAAAATGTTTTAAGTATCGGTATACAGGGAATATTACATGGAATTCACAAATAAAACCCGTGATTCAATTGATCAGGTCATGCGCTCGGCCTATGCAGAAGACCGGGACATGCTCTATGAGCATGAGGTCTACCGGATTCTGCGTATTATCGGGCTGGAAACTCCGGAATTTATTTTTATTACCGATCCTGCGCAGATAAACAGCGAACTGCTGCGCGGTTTCGGCCATCATCTGGTGGCAAAGATTGTTTCCCCCCGCATTTCACACAAGCAGAAACTGGGAGGGGTGAAAAAGGTGCGCAATCATGATCCCCTGTTTATCCGCTTTGTTCTCAACTGCATGAAAGAAGAGGTGCTGTCCCATTTTCCTGCGGAAGATCAGCCGGAAATCAGGGGATTTCTTCTCACAGAATTCATTCCCCATACCCAGGCTTTGGGATATGAGGTGCTGCTGGGATTTCGGGAAGACAGTGCGTTCGGCCCGGTCATGACCCTGAGCAAGGGCGGGGATGATGCGGAATTTTTTGCCAAATATTATGATCCTCCCAGCCTGTTCCTTCCGCCTTTGGATGAGGCACAGGCACAAAACATTGTTCAGAATCTCAATATCCGGCACAAATTCGAGGAAAGAGGACAGTGCGAATATCTGGAGCATATGGCAAAAGCAGCTTTCCGGCTCAGCCGGCTGGCCTGGCATTATTCCTTTGTTTCCGTGCCCATGCCGGAATTCATTATCAAAGCTATGGACATCAACCCCTTTGTGATTACCGAAGATAACCGCTTTGTGGCTGTGGACGGTTTTGCCACTTTTATGAGCGGAAAGGATGAAAAAAAATGCCTGCCCCCGGTTAATCTCCGGCATCTGGATGGTTTTTTCATGCCAAAGGGAATTGCTGTGGTGGGTGTGTCTGCTGATCCGGAAAAGCACAGCCTGGCACGCCTGATTGTGCGGCAGTTGCAGGATATAGGACGGGAAGATATTTTTCTGATAAATCCCAAACGCGGCAGTCTTTGCATTCCGGATGGCAAGGGTACAAGGGAATATCCCCTGTACCCTTCGCTCCGGGAACTTCCCCGGCCTGCGGATCTGCTGGTGTATGCGGCTCCGGCCCGGTATATTCTTGATTTTTTTCAATCTCTGCCGGAAAACGCTCCCAAATCCGTGATTCTGATTCCGGGCATTCCCTCAGACACCGATTACGGGGAGTTTGCTGCACAACTCAGGCAGGTGATTTCCGGGAAAGTCCGGATCATCGGCCCCAACTGCATGGGTGTTTTTTACGCTGCACAGGGGGAAAACAAAGGCGTGAACACCCTTTTTCTTGAAGAGGATCGGCTGGATGTCCGTTCTTCGGAAACCGCGAATACTGTGCTGCTGACCCAAAGCGGCGCGTTTTCCGTCACTGCCATTGACAAATTCCGCAATTACCGGCTGCTGCGCGCTGTGGTCAGTTTTGGCAATAAAATAGATGTGAACATCACGGATCTCACAGCATGGTTTGCAGACCGGCCCGGAGTGGAGGTTATCGGCATTTATGCAGAGGGACTGGATCCGGGCGAAGGCCGCAGTTTTTTTGATTTAGCCCGGACCATTTCCAAACCTCTGATTGTATACAAAGCAGGGAAAACAGACGCTGGCGCAAAGGTGACAGCTTCCCATACAGCATCCATGTCCGGCAGTTACGATGTGTTCTGTGCAGCGTGCCGACAGTCTGGAGTGATTCTTGCGGAAAATATTGATGATCATTACGCTTATCTCAAGGCATTTTCCCTGCTCAGCGGCAAAATTCCGGCAGGAAACCGGGTCGCGGGAGTGGTGAATGCAGGCTTTGAATCCGCAGTGGGCGCGGATGAACTCCTGTTTCTGCAACAGACGGTACTCTCTGATGCCACGCGGGAAAAACTCAGAAAACTGGATCGCACAGGACTGATTGACACATCCGCGTCTTTTCTGGATGTAACGCCTATGGCAGATGACCGTCTGTATGCGGATTTCATTGAAACTGTGCTGGAAGATGAAAACACGGACTGCGTTTTTGTTTCAATCGTGCCCCATACCAACACCCTGAAAACAGATCCCCAAACATGCCGTGATCCGGACAGCCTGGCTCTGCTTTTGTCCGCACTGCACCGGAAATATGCAAAACCTCTTGTGGTTTCAGTAAACGCTGGACGATATTATCAGGAATTCGTATCTCTGCTGGAGGAAAACGGACTGCCAGTGTATACGGATATTCGCGCAGCCATCAAATCTCTGGATCGCTTTGCTGCCTGGCATCTGGGCAGTTCATATCATTTTTCCCATCACCACAGAAAGGAAAGCATTGAAACAGACATCTGCACAGACTGACACACCTGAAAAACAGATCATTGAACTGGTGGAAGTCAGATCAGAAAAGTTTACACCGGCTGAACTGACTGCTGTGCTTTCCCGCTCTTTTGGCATGAAAAAAAAAGCAGCCGGTGATCTGATCCGTTCTCTGGTGAGCAAAGGACATCTGAGTTACAGAGATCAGCATGGCCGTACCATTATTGACATTTCCTTTAACCGTCCCGTACAGGTATCCCCGCATATTGTGCTGGTTCCATCAGATATTCCCTTCACACCGGAACCGGGCATGACTGCTGTGCGTCTGCTTCATGGTGCGTCTTTTGGAGATGGGCATCATCCGACCACAAGGATTTCACTGCAGGGAATTGATTATCTTCTGCATGAAAACAGTATGATCCCCGGACATGGCAGAGTTCTGGACATCGGAACCGGCTCAGGTGTGCTTGCCATTGCAGCTCTGAAACTGGGAATGAATACAGGAATTGGACTGGATATTGATCCCTGTGCCATCAGCGAGGCACGGGAGAATGCCCGGCTCAACGGGCTGGAAAACCGTCTTGAAATATCGGGCGGTACTCTGGAAAGTCTTGGGGATCAATCTTTTGCCCTGATCACAGCAAACCTGAGACTTCCCACACTTAACCAAATATTTCCGCAGATACTGCGTTTGTCAGAGCGAAACTGCGGTCTGGTTCTGTCCGGAATTCATTGTGATGAAATATCATATCTGCTCAACGCATATGAACGGCAAAATTTTTCTTGCCTGTGGCAGAAAGAGGAAAAAGACTGGGCCGCGCTGACGCTGTTCCGCAGGAAAGCGAGCTGATACTGATTCTCCATTGGTTTGATACAATGCGGAATGCAAACCCGGAGGAGTGCAAAAATTAAGCGGAGCGGTTTTTTGCACATGCACAACTGCGGAAAAACTGACGGTATTGTATCAAATCAATGGAGAATTGGTATCAGAGTCGGCAATACCGGTCAGGCCGTCCCAACAGCAGTCATCTGACGCAGATTCGTAATATCGCGTGACGGTGAATCGCCAAACAGACGGCCATATTCGCGGCTGAACTGGGACGGGCTTTCATACCCGACCTGAAATGCAGCGGTGGCGGTATTCAGACGCTCCGTGAGCATCAGCCTGGAATTGTGGAATAAACATTTGTATTGAACGGTTCAAAACGAAATGAAAAAAAAGGTAGCCCGGCAATTATGAGTTGCCGGGCTATCTTTTTACCACCCACCACATCCGCAGTTGCCGTTTGGAAATGTGTTTTGATTGTCACTATATGAGCGGATTACTACTGCTCTGTCAAAATTTAAATGACGGATAAAGTCTTTTCAATTTTATCCTG
>CAZHPS010000168.1:0-12832 GCA_964534335.1 uncultured Desulfobacterales bacterium | reverse complement strand
CAATCTGAATAAATAACGAACTGTCCACACTTATCATACCATTCCCCCATAAAAAATAAATTTGGATTAAATCAACAACTTCCACAGACTGCGCCATGACAGATCAAAATTACCGACTTTTGTAACATCAGGATTGGGAATTTGTCAAAGGTTTTTTGTAAAATTATACCGTCTTCAACTTTTTTTTTGTCCGGACTGTTCTTCCCGACCCTCTGAAAATGCCACTTTTGGCACATTCAGTGACTTCATTCCGCAGTTGCCGCTGAAAGTGGCTCCGGAGCCTATGGAAATGACAGGAGCACAGATATCACCCATAACACGTCCGGGAGGGTACACCTCAATTTTCTCCCTTGCATCTATGTTTCCCCTGACCACTCCCATAACGATGGCGATGTCCACGGCAATATCCGCATCAATCACGGCATTTTCTCCCACAATAACCGTACTGTCTGTACCCATTATCTTTCCTTTGACTTTTCCGTCAAGGCGGATGGTTCCCTGGAATTCAAGAGTTCCCTCAATGCTGGCATCGGGGCCCAGGAAAGTTGAGATGACAGTGCTTTTTTTCTTTTTTATCATAATCATGCTCCTTTTCGGGTTTTGGAGCTGAACATCCGGGTGTTCAGACTGACTGAGTGCTGCGTATTTCCGCAGCAAAAACATTGCGGACTTTGTCCTGATAACTGATAACTGAACATCTGACACCTATTCTGTGACAAATCGGCGCATACTTACGCTCATCAGTATGCCAATGCAGATCATAATGGTGAGCACTGATGATCCTCCGTAGCTGATAAGGGGAAGGGGCACGCCGACCACAGGGAGGAGTCCCATGACCATTGCGAGGTTGATGACAGACTGCCAGAAGATCATGGCTGTTACGCCGACAGAGAGTATGGTTCCAAAAGGTGTGCGGCATTGGTATGCGATATTGAGTCCCCAGAAGATAAGGATCATAAAAAGGAGGACGAGAAAAAGGGATCCGGCAAATCCCCATTCCTCAGCCAGGACAGCAAAGATGAAGTCTGTGTGCTGTTCCGGGAGGAAGGCCAGGGTGTTCTGTGTTCCTTTGAGATATCCTTTTCCAAAAAGCATGCCGGAGCCGATGGCGATTTTTGACTGTATGATATGGTATCCCGCGCCCAGTGGGTCGTGTTCAGGGTCCAGGAAAGTCATTATGCGCTGTCTCTGGTAGTCTTTGAGAAAGAACCATCCTGCGGCTGCGGTAAGGATTCCGGCAAAGGCGATGAGAACAAGGGTTTTTTTTTCGATTTTCATGAAAAGTGTCATGGAGCCGGCTATGAGGAAAACGATCATTGCGGTTCCCAGGTCAGGCTGTTTTACAATAAGACAGAAGGGGATCAGGGTGAGGATCGCAGGCCAGGCCATGTCCCTGAGGGTGAGTCCCCTGGTTCTGATGCGGCGGGAGTAGCACCGGGCCAGAACAATGATGACGGCTATTTTGACGGTTTCCGAGGGCTGGAGGGTGAGGGGGCCGAGGGCCAGCCAGCGCCGGGAGCCGCCTGCATATTTTCCGAAAAAAAGCACTGCCAGGAGAAGGAGAATGGAAATCGCGTAAAAGACATAGGCCCATGAATCCATTTTTCTGTAGTCTGAAAGAAAGATGGCGGTCATGACAGTGCATCCGGCCATATACCAGATTCCCTGCCTGAGGCAGAGGACTTTCATGGGGGATTCAGGGTCAGGCCCTGCTGCGCTCCAGATTACGGTGAGTCCGAGTGTGCAGAGTATGGCGACTGTGATAAGGAGCCCCCAGTCAAAACAGTGGGCAAGTCTTCGGTCAAACATGATATTCATCTTTCTGCTGTTTCCTCTGTGCCGGCCGGGGGTGGGTCGGAAAAGCAGGCACGGATAAAGTCACGGACAATGGGGGCAGCGGTTGCGGATCCGTGTTCACCGTGTTCCACAATGACTGCGGCTGCTATCTGTCTTTTGCCTATTTTTCCGTATCCGGCAAACCAGGCATGGGGTTTGTGGCGGTGGGCAAATATTTTTTTGCGGGACAGGTCGCTTTTTTTGCGGCTGATGACCTGGGCAGTGCCGGTTTTGCCGGAGATTTCGATTCCATCTATCTGTGCGATCCGGGCTGTACCGCGGGGGCTGTTGACAACTTCCCAGAGTCCTCTGCGGACAAGGGCCAGATGTGCGGATCTGAAAGGCAGTGTGGAGATGATCCGCGGTTCAAAGGTCTGCACAGCGGTTCCGTCCGGTGAGAGTATTTTTTCCACAAGGGTGGGGCGGTACAGGGTTCCGCCGTTGGCTATGGCGGCTGTGAGCATTACCATCTGGATTGGGGTGGTGAGATTGTAGCCCTGTCCGATGGCTATGGACAGGTTTTCGCCTTTTTGCCAGGCTACACCGGTTTTTTTCTTTTTCCATTCTGCTGTGGGGATAAGTCCCGGAGCTTCGTGGTCCAGTTCTATGCCGGTGGGTGCACCGAGTCCGCAGGCGCGGGCATACCGGGCCAGGCGGTCCACTCCCAGACGGATGCCGACCTGATAGAAGAATACATCGCATGACACGGCCAGGGCACGGGTGACATTGACAGTGCCGTGTCCGGATTTGTGCCAGCACCGGAACACGCGATCCCCGAAGCGGAGGTGACCGGGGCAGAAAAATGTGGTGTGTGCGTCAATGATGCCCTCTTCTAACCCCGCGACTGCGGTTACGATTTTGTAGGTGGATGCCGGGGGGTATTCAGCCTGAACAGCCTTGTTTTCCAGAGGGCGAAGCGGGTTGGTGACAAGGGTGTTCCAGTCTGTGCGGGAAATGCCGCTGATAAAGATGTTGGGGTCAAAGGAAGGGGAGGAGACCATAGCCAGGACTTTTCCGGTGTCCGGTTCCATGGCGACAAAGGCTCCGACTTTTCCGGACATGAGGGTTTCGGCTGTGCGCTGCAGATGCAGATCAATGGTGAGGTAAATATTGTTTCCGGGTATGGCATCCACGGTTTTGAGTATCCGGACGACCTGACCCCGCGCATCAACTTCGACCTGGCGTCCCCCGGGCTGGCCCTGGAGAAAGGTTCCCTGGGATTTTTCAATGCCGTTTTTTCCGACAATGTCTCCTCCCTGGGACATGGGCCAGCGTCCGGATTTGAGTTCTTTGGAGCTGATTTCGCCCACGTATCCGATGAGGTGTGCCCCGGTCTGTCCGGCCGGGTACTGTCTTCTGTGACGGAAATCCACGGACACACCGGGCAGGTCAAAGCCGTTGACCTCCACAAGGGCCAGCATATCCCGGCCAATGTCCTGTTTGAGGAGTACAGGTCTGTATGCCGGAATTTTTCCGCTGTTTTTTATTTTTGCATTCATTTCAGATTCAGGTATGCCGGTGATCCGGGAGAGTTTTGCAAGGGTTTCAGTCAGGGGGGCAGCGTCCCTGGGCACGATGCTTAGATCAAAGGAGGGGCGGTTGTCAGCCAGGAGGATTCCGGTACGGTCATAGATAAAGCCGCGGGGGGAGGGGATGGTCCGGAGGCGGATGCAGTTGTTTTCAGACAGGCGCCGATATTCCGGGCCTTCGGTCATCTGGAGGTAAAAGAGCCTGGAGATGAGCAGCAGAAAGGCGGCCATGACGATGAACATGGTCAGAGTGAGCCGCTGTCTGTACCAGTCTGTGTCGGGTGTTCGGAAGCAGTGGGTCATTTTGTCAGTTGTCAGTTACCAGTTGTCAGTTGTCAGTTGCCGGTTGTCAGTTACCAGTTATACCAATTCGCCATAATACAGTCAGTTTTTTGTCTGATTACAACATACTGTTTTTTTCAGAAACATGTTTTCAGCAGAGATTTGGTATTAGCAGTTGCCAATTATCACTTGTCAGTTAAGCAGGTCAACGAAAATTTTCGTGTATACTGATCCAATTTTGGTTTTTTGCGGCACGGGAATTGCAAAAGCAGGTCAACGAAAATTTTCGTGTATAAAAGTAGCATAAGCTTCCAGCTTGTGCGCTCTGCATAAACACAGTCCTGAAAATTTTATGCCCGAAAATTTATGGAACCTTAGGATCTGTATCAAAATAAACTGTTGCAAACCCTAAGGGTTTTGAAAACCATTAGGGTTTCCGGACGGAAAAATTGTACAGGTTATTTTTTTACAAACCCTTAGTGTTCCGTCAAGATTTGAATGACGGTTTGGCTGCTGTCTTAAAACCCTAAGGGTCTTCAAGACCATTAGGGTTTCGTACCCGTCATCTTAATCTTGACCGAACATTAGTTATAAGTTGTCAATTATCAATGCCAATTTGGGGTCAAAAACTCCGGAATCAGGAAAAACAGGATATTATACCGAATCGCCATTGGTTCCATATATAATTATCAGTTTTTTCTGTATGTTCACAAAATGTTCTATTTTTCAGAAGCATCTTTTCAACGGCGATTTGGTATTATACCGATTCTCCATTGATTTGATACAATACCGTCAGTTTTTCCGCAGTTGAGCGTGTGCAAAAAAACCGTTCCGCTCAATTTTTGCACTCCTCCGGTTTTGAATGCCTGTGCAAAAAAACCGCTCCGCTCAATTTTTGCACTCCTCCGGTTTTGAATGCCTGTGCAAAAAAACCGTTCCGCTCAATTTTTGCACTCCTCCGGTTTTGAATGGCGAATCGGTATTAAGTAGGGTTCCATAAATTTTCGTGTATAAAGTTTTCAGGATGTCCGGATCGGGGTTTCCCACAGAGAACACAGAGAAAAAAACACCCGCAGAGGACACAGAGAAAAAAATTGTTTTTATTAAGGACGGTTCCATAAATTTTATACCGGTTCGCCATTGCTTTTATACAATCCGGAGGAGTGCAAAAATTGAGCGGAGCGGTTTTTTGCAAGGCCGGAACCGGGGAAAAACTGACAATAAATATTGTATCAAATCAATGGAAAATTGGTATTATACCCGAAAATTTATGGAAGGTTACTTATAAATAAGGTTCCATAAATTTTCGGGCATAAAATTTTCAGAAAATCCGGTTTTTCTGAATACACAAAAATTTTTCTTTGCCTACTTATCAGTTGTCAGTTGTAATACCAATTCTCCATTGAAAATATACTTATGATTCGGTTTCCCACAGAGGACACAGAGAAAAAAAACCACAGCGAACACAGAGGAAATATCTCACATTATTGTATAATTTCAATAGCGAATTGGTATAAAATTCCAGAACAACTGCCTGAGTTACCTGAACACTGATAACTGTTCACTGATAATTGATAACTGTTCACTGTTTACTGTTTTTCACTGTTTTTTTTGCCGGAAAAGTCTGCGGGTGTGGGTGTGCCATTTTCTGTGCATGGCAGATATGAGCATGAATGCTGGGGGACCGGTGGCTGCGGTCCAGAGGAGATGCCGGGCCGGTATGGTGCAAAGGGAGGATGAAAAAATAAGGTTTCCGGACATTTTCAGTGCTGCCAGAAACAGGATTTCCTGAAAGAGCACGCCCAGGGAGAGAATCAGGGGCAGGAACAGGGGAGTGCGGATGTGGAGAAAGGTGATGCCCCATCTGAGGAGGGCAAAGTACCATAGGTATGAGCTGAGATGAATTCCGAAAGGTGCGGAGGAAAGGGATCCTGCGAGGATTCCGAGTACCAGGATGACGGGTATGGCCTCCCGTACCGGCCGGAAGATGCCCAGATGCAGGACAAGGGGCATGAAGAGATCATACCCGATTCCCCGGTGGAAGAAAACAGGGGCAGCTACGGTCTGGATGATAAGGATCAGAAGGGACAGGGCTGTGTAAAAAAGTGTGTTCATCCTGGACTGTCTCCGGATTCAGGCAGGAGGATGATGAGGACTTCCTCTAGTTTTTCAAAGTTTGCAAAGGGGATAGCCCTGATTTCCTGGAAGATGCCGGAGGACACAGGCACAACTTCGGTGACACGGGCCACGCGCAGTCCTTTGGGAAAGATTCCGTCCAGTCCGGAGGAGATGAGGATGTCGTCTTTGCGGACTTCGTGGCCGCGCAGCACATAGTCATAGGTGCACATGCCTGCGGACTGGCCTCTGACTATGCCGCGTGCACGGGTTCTCTGCACAATGGCATCCACTGCGCTGTTGGGATCTGCGAGCAGGAGAATCCGGGCATGACGGTCAGAGACATGGGAGACCAGTCCGGCCACGCCCTCGGGGACAATGACAGGGAGTCCTTTGCGCACTCCGTCGAGTTTTCCTTTGCTGACAGTTATGCCTGTGTACCAGGGGGATGGGTCCCGGGCAATGACTTCTGCAGCCAGTACCGGATCATCCACTGTTCTGCGCAGACGCAGGAGTTCCCTGAGCCGGGCATTGGTCAGTTCCAGTTCAGTGCACCGGGTCTGGGCAGCGCGGGTCAGGGCAAGTTCTGTGCTCAGGTTCCGGTTTTCCTCTGAGACGGAGACGAGAGCAAAGTAGGCGCGCCAGCAGTTCCGGATTTTTCTGAGTGCCGCACTGGCCTGTTTCTGAAATGGTGAGGCAAGTGGCATTATCATTTCTTCTGTTCCGGGGCTGAGGTCAGGGTGACGGACCGCGTAAAGAAGAAAGGCCGCGTTGATCAGTATGGCGGCCAAAATCCCGATCATAAGGAGTGTGCGCTGTGTGAACATGGGCTGTTAATGGATGACCACCTGTTTGAGGATTTCAAGGTTGTCAAGGGTCATGCCGGAACCCAGGGCCACCGTGGACAGGGGATCGTCTGCAACCGTGATGGGCAGTCCGGTTTCCTCCCTGAGAAGTTTGTCAAGGTTTTTGAGCTGTCCTCCGCCGCCGGTGAGGACTATGCCCCGATCCACTATGTCGGCAGAAAGTTCGGGAGGGGTCTGTTCCAGGGCTATTTTCACGGTTTCCACAATGGCGTCGATCTGTTCAGAGATGGCAAAGCGTATTTCCTCTGTGTTCACACTGAGGATTTTGGGTATGCCTGAGACCAGGTCACGGCCCTTGATTTCCATGGTTTCGAGCTGATTGGGGTCAGGATACGCGTTGCCGATGCCGGTTTTGACATTTTCGGCTGTGCGCTCACCGATGAGAAGGTTGTATTTGCGTTTGATATACTGGATGATGGCCGCATCCATTTTGTCTCCGGCCACGCGTATGGAACGGCTGTAGACAATGCCGGCCAGGGAGATGACCGCTACTTCGGTGGTTCCGCCCCCGATGTCAACAACCATGTTGCAGGTGGGTTCGGTTATGGGCAGGCCCGCGCCGATGGCTGCGGCCATGGGTTCCTCGATAAGAAAAACCTCGCGGGCTCCGGCTGATTCTGCGGATTCCTTTACGGCCCGTTTTTCCACCTGTGTAATGCCGGAAGGCACGGCTATGATGATGCGGGGCCGGACAAAGGTGCGGCGGTTGTGCACCTTGTGGATAAAGTGCCGGATCATAGCCTCAGTGACTTCAAAGTCCGCGATGACACCGTCACGCATGGGACGGATGGCCACAATATTGCCGGGGGTGCGGCCCAGCATATTTTTTGCGTCAAGTCCAACTGCCAGTATGCGGTTTTTGTAGCGGTTGTCTGTGCGCACTGCCACGACCGAGGGTTCACTTAACACGATTCCCTTGCCTTTGACGTAGACCAGGGTGTTGGCAGTGCCCAGGTCAATGGCAAGGTCATTGGAAAAAACGCCGAGAAAAGCATCGATAAAAAGACTCATATTTCCTCATTGCCGGGTGCGGAAGAACCGGGGTTTTTCCGCATGGCCCGATTTTAAAAAAAATTTTTGCAGTGTTCCCCGGTGTTTTCCGGCCGGTGAAAGGCGGAAAAACTCCGGAGCCTATAAAAACAGAATATGGACAAAACAGAAATATCAGGCTGTAAGAAGCATACTGTTTCCTGATGATTTTTTTCAGCAGCGGTTCCGTTCTGACTGAGAGCTTCCAGAGGGAACTTCCCGGAGATAACACATCGGTTTCACAGAGAACACAGAATTTTTCTGTGTGTCCTCCGTGGGAAATCCCGGTGTCTGCCCTATGACCTCCTTTGTCATAATCGGACACCCGCGCGTTTTTCAGCATCTGTCCGTTCCCAGGGCTGTCATGACAGCGTTGTGAATAAGCGGTCTGAACTCCCGGATACGGATATTTTCCCGTGAAGGATGGACACGGTTGCTGAGAAGTATAACTGTCACGGCACGATCCAAATCCATCCAGAAGGATGTGCCGGTGAATCCCAGATGCCCCACGGTATTGGCGGAAAAAAATTTTCCGCATGATGGATTTGACCCTGAGGGGGTGTCAAATCCGGGGGTGCGGCCGGTGTTCCCAAAGGGGGAAAAAAAATATTCCACGGTTTTTTGTGAAAAAAGGCCGTTCAGACAGATGCCGGCCCGGGATTCATATAAATGCCGGATGAGACGGAAAACCTCTTCTGCTGTGCCGAAAAGACCGGCATGTGCGGCCACACCGCGTGCAGCCCAGGCATTTTCATCATGAACCTCACCTTCCATGAGACGCCCGCGCCAGGGGCAGATCTCTGTTGCTGCAAAACTGGCAGCACGGGGTGAGAGATGATTCTGAAAAAAAAGGTTTTTCAGCCCCGCCGGCCCATACACTGTCTGTTCCAGAAAGCTATCCAGCGGCATTCCTGCCACACGTTCGATCACCCATTCCAGCATCATGAATCCCAGATCACTGTAAACTGTTTTCTCTCCCGTGGGATATGCCAGAGGTTCACTGACAAGCATTTTCCGCAATGCTGCCCTGCGCATATCCGCAGGAACTGTATCCATACGGAGATACCAGGGCCGGTAATCAGGAAACCCGGCATTGTGAACCAGCAGGTTAATTATCCGTATGTCTGCCCTGTCCGTTCCCGCGACTTCGGGAATACAGGAGGAAAGTTTTTGATCTGTATCCATCAGCCCCATCTCGGAAAGTTTCATCACTGCCAAAGCTGCTGCCAGCGGCTTGGTAAGGGAGGCCAGATCAAAAACCGTATCCTGTGTCATTTTCCTGCCTGTAAACAGATTGGCAAGACCGCAGGCATGAAGGAGACGGATGTTTCCTTTTACTGCGGCCAGGAGCACTGCTCCGGGAAAAACTTTTTCCCGGACGGCTGATTCCATGAGATTTATGACCTCTTCCATGTTTATACCTGTATGCCGGGCGGACAGACTGCCGCATCATGAAAGACCAGCATGGCATTTTCCGTATCCATTTCAGCACTCAGTCCCAGGGGCAGGGTGATGTTCCCCGAACCATGCCCGAACGCAAATCCTGCCATTACGGGAATTTCACAGTCGTGAAAAACATCCTTTATTATATTGTGAATCTCTGCATCTGTGCCGCAGTGTTCAAAGGAACCCAGGATCAGTCCTTTCAGCCCGCTGAAGCATCCGCTGAGTTTCATCTGGGTGAGCATTCTGTCAATTTTGTACGGAGGTTCGTTCCAATCCTCCAGAATGACAATCTGCCCTTTAAAAAAGGGATGAAAAGCTGTACCGGTCAGATGACAGAGAGTTGCCAGGTTGCCGCCTGAAACAATGCCGGAGGCTCTGCCTGGCCGAAGCACCGCAGCATTATCTGACTGTATCCGCAGTGCATCACTGTCCCGGATGGCGCACAGTAATGCAGTCAGGGAAAGTCCTTCATCCATAGTGGACAGCACAGGGCCGTGAAAACACACCATGCCGCAGTGATGCTGAAAAAATGACAGCAAAGCAGTGATGTCGCTGAAACCGGTGAAGATTTTGGGATGGGTGCGGATGATTTCTGTATCCAGCAGGGGCAGTATGCGCATGGACCCGTAACCGCCCCTGGCACAGAAGATGGCCTTTACAGCATCATCGGCAAACAGACGGCTGATGATTCCAGCACGATGCGCATCTGTTCCCGCAAGCCAGCCGTTTTTTTCAAACAGCCCATCCGGAACCAGAACAGCGTAACCCGCAGATTCCAGTATCCGGACGCCCCGTTCAACGTCATCCGGCTCACATGGGCCTGCCGGAGCCGCAATACCAATGATGTCTCCCGGAAGCAGAGCTTCCGGTATCCTGTATTTTTTTCCCATCTCCGCACCTGATCCAAAATAAAAATGCAAATACATAAAATAGATTATTGACACGAGAGAGTCAAGCTGATATATAGAATGAAAATTGTGTCGGGGCGTAGCGCAGCCTGGTAGCGCACTTGAATGGGGTTCAAGGGGTCGGAGGTTCAAATCCTCTCGCCCCGACCATAATTTCAGAATAATAAACGGGATAGCAGCCATGCTTTCCCGTTTTTTTTTGCCATGACGGGCATAAATACCGCAACTTCAGGTGATATGTCAGAAAAAAATCTCAAAGCCCGCCTTTTCCTCATCGGCTGCATCTCCCTCCCGGCCCAGGTGATCCTTCTGAGGGAACTGAATGCCGCTTTTTACGGTGTGGAACTCATCTGCATTCTTGCTATGGGAGTCTGGCTTTTCTGGACAGCCATAGGTGCGCTGATATGCCCCGGAAATCACACACCATCTGAAAACGCACTGGGCATGGTTTTTCTCCTCTTTGCCCTTTTTCTGCCTTTGGAAATCATTCTGATCCGCTTTGCCCGTGTTCTGTCCGGCGGTGTAACCGGAGCCTATCTGCCTTTCGGAAAACAGATAAGCCTTATTTTTTTCAGTCTTCTCCCCGCTGGGCTGCTGACCGGACTGCTCTTTCAGTGGGCTGCAAAACGCTTTGTATCCCAAAACCGGACACTGGCCCTGGCCTATGCCATTGAAAGCGCAGGCGGACTGATCGGGGGACTGGCCTCGGCACTTTTCCCGCTGTGGGGCATAAGCAATTTTACCGCTTCCCTTATCTGCGCACTGGTTTCGGCCGGAGCAGCTTTTCTCTGTCAGCGTTTTTCCGAAAAAATCAGGCATGGAAAATTTTTTTTGGTACCTGTCTTTATTTTTCTGCTGATCATATTATATCTGTCTCCCCGTGCAGATGAATTCATAAACCGGTTCCTGTATCCGGATATGCTTACGGTACAGGATTCCCCCTACGGAAGAATCCGCATTTCTGTCCAATCCGGACTTTATTCGGTTTTTGAAAATGACGCACTGCTTTTTGATACCGAAAGCACAGGGCCGGAAGAACTGGTTCATCCTGCTGCCCTGCAGTGCGCGAATCCGGAAAGGGTGCTGATTGCCGGGGGAGGATTCACCGGTATTGCCGGAGAAATCATCAAACACAGGCCGCTGCATGTGGACATCGCAGAAATCAACCCCGTTCTGGACAAAACTGTGCGCAAACACCTGTCTCCCGCTTTCACAGCCTTTCTGGATTCACCCCGCGTATTCCTGCACCATACAGATCCCAGGCAGTTTCTGAAAGATGCGCTTCCCTGCGATCTGATCATAGTCGGCTGTCCGGAACCGGATTCAGGGCAGAGCATCCGCTTTTATACCCTGGAATTTTTTCAGATATGCAAACAAAAACTGAAACCGGGCGGTGTACTGGCATTCCGTCTGGCCTCTTCGGAAAATCTGTGGACCCCTTCCCTGAGAATGCGAAATGCAGCGATATACACAGCCCTCAGATCCGTGTTTGCCGATGTGCTGGTTCTGCCCGGAACCATGAATACGGTCATGGCCTCCAATCAGCAAATGATCCGGGAGCCGGAAACACTGATCGCGCGTTTCCGTCAGCGGCAGCCAAATACCCGTATGATCTCCCCGGATTTCATCCGCTACCTGTACACCAATGACCGCTTTTACGCAATAACAGATGCGCTGGCAGGTCAGAAAAACGATCCCAGCACGGATTTCCGGCCCGTCTGCTACCAGTACACCGCTCTGATCTGGCTGTCCAGATTTATTCCCTCCCTGATTCACCGGGATATATCCTCCCTGTCAGCTTTTCTCCCGGAATCAGGCCGGAATCTCCTGTATGTCGCGGGTTTTACTGTCTTAGGGCTGATGGTGTGCACAGGAAAAATCTTTCCTGCTTTCGGAAAATCCCTCCGAGTCTTTGTGGCTGCTTTTGCCGCAATGGTCATGGAAAGTGTTTTCATCCTCCGGTATCAGGCCCAAAGCGGGGCCATGTTCCTGCATATCGGGATTCTGCTCATGATTTTTATGGCAGGTCTGACAGCCGGTTCCCTTTCCATGTCAGAATTTGCAAAAATGCACATATCCGGCAATGTCCGGAAACAGACCGGCAGATGTCTGCTTACCGGATTTGCGCTCCTCTGTCTGATGTTCCAGAAAATTCTTCCCCATGAGGCCGGGGGAAAAATTTTTCTCCTGTCACTTTTCCTGTTCCTGACGGCTTTTCTCCTTTCCGCTGTTTTTGCCTGGACCGGACTGTCTGATACCGGGGCACAGCAGAATCTCATCTCCCCCCTTTACGCGGCAGACCTTCTGGGAGCCTGCCTGGGCTCAATGATCGGCAGCCTTTTTCTGATTCCTTTCCTGGGAATGATGCCCACTGCTGCTTTCATGGCAGTACTTTTGCTGGCAGCAGCAGTTTACCCGTGAAAACATTTTGACAAGACAGGCTGTCCGTTGTAAAGTATTATCTGTACATTCCAAATAAAAAAGACAGCTTATATTACAGCGGAGCAAGTGATGAAAAAAATATCCCCCGAGGATCTAAGCACAATACTCAAAGACCACAGTCTCTGGCTGCGTTCGGACGGGCAGAAGGGTTCCAAAGCAGATCTGTCCGGCACGGATCTCTCCGAAGCCGCACTTTCGGAAACCAACCTGATGCTTGCCAACCTCTCCCGTGCAAGACTGTGCGGAGCCTCCATGGTACTCATTGATCTGTCCCAGGCCAATCTGTCCAGAGCGGATCTGTCGGATGCGGATCTGTCCGGTGCAGATCTGCTGCTGAGCAATTTTTTTCATGCGGATCTCTCAGGTGCGGATTTGTCCG
>CAZHPS010000167.1:0-12953 GCA_964534335.1 uncultured Desulfobacterales bacterium | reverse complement strand
GGAACGAGATAAACGTCCGGTCTGCATTCCCACGTAAAACGTGGGAACGAGATAACATCTCTTTTCCGGACAGTGTGTTATTGTTCTTTTTTCTTCATGGTTTCCGGAGGCTTCACAGGTTCCGGGACAGAAATCTTTATCTGCATCTCAATCTTTTCCAAAGGATTGTCTCTCGGATCTCTGGGCAGAGAAACAATTTTATCCACTGCCTCCATGCCGGAAACCACTTCACCGAAAACCGTATACTGGCCGTCCAGATTCGGGGCATCAGCCACACAGATGAAAAACTGGGAACCCGCGCTGTCCGGATGGCGGGATCTGGCCATGGACAAAATGCCTCTTCTGTGGGGTTTATTGCTGAACTCGGACTTGAGACTGTAATCCGGGCCTCCGGTTCCGTGCATACTGCGATCCGGATTTTTGGAATTGGGATCTCCGCCCTGGATCATGAATCCGGGAATGACCCGGTGAAAAGTGGTTCCGTTGTAAAAACCGGCTTTTGCCAGTTCCAGAAAACTGCTCACATGATTGGGAGCAACATCCGGAAAAAATTTTACGGTAATCTCACCGAATTTTGTCACAATAACAGCACGCGCGGTATTCATAGCCGCAATCTCTTCAGGACTGAAGTTTTTCTGCCGCACTTCTGCCGCGTATCCTGCGGAAAAAGCAGAGAACAGCAGACAGACAAAGACTGTGACATGTTTTACATACTGATTCATTTCTTACCTCCGTTTGGGTTATGAAACATTTTGCGGTTTCAGTGGCAGTGACTGAAACAAATATACACAAGAACAGGGATCAGCACAAGGGAAACAAAGAGATGAAGCGGAGCAGAACCCCTATTACGGTCAGCGCAATGGACAGCACATCCCGGCAGGAAAGGCTGAACATACTTATTTTACGCTTTTTTCCTCAATTTTCATCCTCTCAGATGACATAAAAACATGAATTCAGACTTTTTGCAAATTCATCAGCATTGCTTTCTTTCGGATTATGGTATATGATTCATCCCTGTTTTTGCTTTACGGTTTGTCACAAAATCAGGAAATTATCCAAAAAAACGGAAGTTCAGGAAAAATCAGATCTGCTGATTTTATACCAATTCGCTTTCAAAACATGGGCATACCAAATGCTGTTTTTTCGTGCTGTTCGTGTTTTTCGTGGCTTAAAAAAAAGAGGCATTCCCCGAACTTTGAAAGCGATTTGTTATTATGTCCAAAAATACAAAGGAAAACAGAAAATTCATGAAAAATCCCCAATGCCTTGATATTTATCCCCAAATGCAGGATAGTCTGTTCTGGAAAAAAAAATCGCTCAGAGAAATGACAAAACAGGAATGGGAGCTGCTGTGTGACGGATGCGCTGTCTGCTGTCTGCACAAGGTGGAATATGAGGAAACAGGAGAGGTGTTTTATACGGCTGTGGCCTGCAGACTGCTGGATATTGCACAGTGCTGCTGTACTGCCTATGCGGATCGTTTTTCGCAGATACCGGACTGTCTGCATCTCACACCGGAAACCGTAAAAAAGTACCGGTGGCTGCCGGAAACCTGTGCCTACCGGCTGCTGTCTGAAGGAAAAGATCTGCCGGACTGGCATCCCCTGATATCCGGAAACCCGGAAAGTGTTCATATTTGCGGTATTTCCCTGCGGGATCGCGTGATCTCGGAGCGTTACGTGAATACCGATGATCTGGATGCCTATATTCTCAGGGGTTCCCGGTTTCTTCGGCCTTCCGGATCTCTTCCCAAATCATGCCGGAATCCTTAAAAGTTCTGATTTTTTTCAGAAATCCGGATCTTCTGCACAGCCCGGAAATCCCGCCAAGTGCGTGGAGATGCAGGGATGGCTCATTGCCCGGCACAATCAGGGGAATGATTACATCAACCGGTTTTCCGTCCAGAGCCTGAAAAGGAATGGGCCGGGCCAGACGGATCAGGAGAAGTCCCACTTCCCCGATTTCAGAAGAAAAGGCATGGGGAATGGCAATGCCGCCTCCAATTCCGGTACTCATAAGTTCTTCCCGGTTTTTGAGCGCGGCATACACCCTGTCCGCATCCGTAATTCTGCCCAGACGGACAAAAGTCTGCGCAATGAAACAGAGTACAGCATCTTTGTCTGCAAGCGGTACATCCAGCAGAATGTTATCAGGTGCAAGTATAGGCCATATCTTCATAGCTGTCAGATTATCAGGCAAAATGCGGTTCGTCAACAGGATTTGTTTCGGACAGAAAATCAGGACCCACTGAAACCGGCATCAGGATATGCAAATTTTCAGTTTGGAATTCCGGCAAATCAGGACTGTACCCGACTTTCAGTTCGAAACTCATCCAGATATTTCAGTCTGTTATTCACAGTTCAAATTTTATTCCCTGTGCCAGAGGAAGCTCCTTTGACCAGTTTATTGTGCAGGTCTGTCTCCGCATATATGCCTTCCATGCGTCAGAACCGGATTCCCTGCCTCCGCCTGTGTCTTTTTCACCGCCAAAGGCTCCGCCGATCTCGGCTCCGGATGTGCCGATATTGACATTGGCAATGCCGCAGTCGCTTCCCCGGCAACTCAGGAAAGTTTCTGCTTCCCGGATGCTGCCGGTGAATATGGCAGAGGAAAGCCCCTGGGGAACATCATTGTGAAAAGCAATGGCCTCATCCAGTTCTTTGTACCCGATAATATACAGAATGGGCGCAAAGGTCTCTTCCCGGACAATGGGCATATCTGCTCTGGCTGAGCAGATGCAGGGTTTCACATAGGTTCCCGCGTCACAGATTCCGCCGGACAGTACCTCACCGCCATACAGAATTTTCCCGCCCTGTTTTTTTATCTCTTTCAGTGCGTTCTGCATGGCTGTAACTGCTTCTTTGTCAATGAGCGGCCCCATCAGTATTCCCTCTTCCAGAGGATTGCCCACTTTCACCTGCTGATATGCCTGAATCAGATTCTGCACAAGTTTCTCCTGCACAGATTCCTGCACAATAATCCTCCGGGTAGTGGTGCATCTCTGCCCGGCGGTGCCGACCGCGCCAAAGACAATGGCTCGCACCGCCAAATCCATATCAGCTTCAGGTGTAACAATAATGCCGTTGTTTCCGCCCAGTTCCAGAATGGTTTTTCCCAGACGTCCCGCGACTGTTCTGGCAATATGATGTCCCATGACAACGCTGCCTGTGGCAGAAATCAGGGGAACACGGAGATCCTGAATCAGGGGTTCTCCCACTTCCTCTCTGGAACCGATAATCAGGCTGAGAATGCCTTCGGGCAGATCATTGTTTTTCAGGACTTTCCAGACAATTTTCATGGCGGCAATGGCAGAAAGAGGGGCTTTGGAAGATGGTTTCCAGATAACCGTATTTCCGGCAATCAGGCAAAGCATCGCGTTCCATGCCCACACAGCCACCGGAAAATTAAAGGCCGTGATTACACCCGCAGGCCCAAGGGGATGCCACTGCTCATACATGCGGTGATCCGGCCTTTCACTGTGCATTGTCAGCCCATAGAGCATTCGGGACTGTCCCGCAGCAAAATCTGCAATGTCAATCATTTCCTGCACTTCCCCTTCACCTTCAGCCCGGATTTTTCCCACTTCCAGCGTGACCAGCGCGGCCAGCGCGTACTTGGCTTCGCGCAGAGCATTGCCAATCTGCCGGACAATTTCCCCCCGTCTGGGTGCCGGGATTTTCCGCCAATGATGGAAGGCATCCACAGAAGCTTTCAGAACATTTTCATATTCCACTTCTGACGCGCAGCGCACCTTTGCGATAAGCTCTCCGTCAATGGGTGAAATGCTTTCCAGCACGGGGCCGGTGCATTCCATCACAGAACCTGTGCCTGCGCCCTGTTCCATTTTCCTGATTCCCAGTTTTTTCCGAATGCTTTCTTTCATTTTTATTCTTTTCTCCTCATTCATTCATTTGAAATCCGGCGGAAACAGCAGAAACAAAAATTTTTATATGTATCCGGATTAATCAGGTATACCAAAATAAAACATCTGTTCTCCCGGCTGCACACCGGGATCAAGAGCAAAACGGATTCTTTCCAAAAATCCGTGATAACCAAGCACCACAGGGCCTTCCCATTCATCTGAGACAAAGACAGTGCTTTCAACAGTCAGATCATTTCCCCTGCCCTGTTCTGCCAGCAGACAGATCGGAATACGGTATAAGGCTCCATTAATTTTTCCCAATCTTGTACTCATGGAAAACGGCTGGCCTTGTGTCAGGAATTTTTCTTCAAGAAGTTGCATCGTATCTCCGCCGATAACAGACCATTCTGCTCCGGTATCCAGCAGTGCCAGATATGTCTGTTCCAAATTTCCGATTCGGCATTCCACTGCCACAGAAAGTCGCCACAGGCCATCTTTATGCCCGATAAAAAAGGATGCGCATCCGCTACTCCACGACAGGTATTGCCCCTTAATTTTTTTGAACAGGTTTTCCATGTTTCAGTTTTCAACACGAAAAAACATTGATCCTGCTATCCTCCCGGATTGTTTCAGATTCCAGTACAATTCCACCTGTTTTTCATGACTTCCCAGCAGTTTGCCATTTTTCAGAGCCACCCATTTTCCTCTGTAATCTGCCGCATTCCTCTGAAGCCACTGCGTATTTTTTACCATGTTCCCTCCTGTTGCCTTCTTTTCCTGCCGGACTTTCAAAATGCGCAATTTTTTTTCCAATCCGGCTATCTGCTGCAAAACGGTTTCTTTGGAAATATTGTCAGGCACTTCTATAGTGATCTGCATAAGCCACCTCTGTTTTTGCGGTGAAATTCATCGATCCGGAATTTCTTTTCCGGAAAGTAAATAAGTAAGTCAGCATAAATTTTCGGGTATAAAGTTTTCAGAAAAACCGGATTTTTCGGAAAAATCCGGTTTTTTGAATACACGAAAAATTTTGTTTGCCTACTATTGGATCAGTGCTGATGCCAAATTTTCAGTTCGGGATTCCTCAGTATTTGTATGTCAGTCCCAAATATATCTGCCGCAGAGGCTGCGGGGTGCGGGGAACCACAACAGGGGATCCGTCAAAAGGCACTGCTGCATAATGTTCTGTGTCAAAAAGATTGTCAACTGTCATTTTGACAGAAAAATCATCAGTGAATTTGTACACAAGATTCAGATACGCTATGAGTGCGCCGTCAAAGGAATAAGATTCATCACCGCCGCTTTCCGCATCTCCGTATCTGTAATTTTTATGGGAAGTGTTCACATCTCCGTAATAGCGCAAAGTCATGCCCGCGATCCATTTTTCGGCAGTATAGGAAGAATTCAGGGTCACTTTGTGTTCGGATATGCCTGCTATGTCATAACCGTTGTCATCTCCGGTCACATAGGAATAGGACAGACTGTTCTGAAGCTGATCCAGTTTGTGGGTCAGTGTGATTTCCCCGCCTTTGCTGGTGATTTCCCCCTGATTGCCGTTGTATTCCACATAACCCGGATCTGTCCGGTAAGGATTGTAATAGGGATAGCTTCCGGCCTGCTCCGGAGCCTCCACCGGACGGATGATATTGTCCATTTCATTGTAAAACAGCGCGGCCCGGACAAGAAAATGGGTTCCAAATGTATAGGTCATATCCAGAGAATAATTGGTCAGTTCCTCAGGCTCCAGATCTTCGTTGGGAATGTGCATAAGAAAGGAATTGGCAAAATTCTGATACCGGTAATCGTTGGAAGGCTGAATATAGGCTGTTCCGTAAAGCAGTTTCACGGTCAGTCTGTCAAGGGGACTGGCTATCAGTCCAATCCGGGGATTGAAGGTTTCTTTGTAAACATCATTGTAATCATAACGGATTCCCGCGTCGAGTTTGATCCTGTCTGAAAATTTGTATTCAGTCTGCACAAAGGCCCCCATATTGTAAAACTTCCGTTCCCTGAAATACGGTTCTGAAAACCCCAGAATGCCGAAGGTGTAACCGCTGGCATCGGTAAACTGTGTCATGTCCACTGCTGTATCTCGGTCATCATCAAAAGGTTCGCTCAGATTCCGGGTTGTGGGAAAGGATTTGACTTTTTCATAGGACAGCCCCATCACAGCGGAAAGTTTTTCTGTGACACTCCAGTCCATCTGCACATTACCCCGGATATAGGAAAAACACGCATATTTATATCCCGGTGCTGCGGAAACCGGATTTCCGTTTTCATCTTTGGCGGTGATGACAAAATAATTGGAGGCATTGTCCACTTCATAATCCCCCATTTCAAAGGTGGTTTTGATATTGATCCGGTCATTTGACCATGTGTCATGGTCAAGGTAAAAATGCCGCATCTCCTGTCCCCAGATGAAATCATCCACATACGCATAGCGATCCGGCAGGGATACAGCCGCAGAAGACTCATATTCGTGCTGCCAGTCAAAACCCAGCATAAATTTTTTGTACCGGAGTTTGAGAAAAAAATTCCAGTTTTCAATGGGATATTCATTGTCATACCTGCCAAGTTCCCCGCTGTAACGATCCACTGCGGCATATTCCTCATAATCCTTATGGAGTTTCTGATCCTCTCCGTCTGTGATTCTGGCAGACAGGACAAAATCCGTATCCTCATTGACTTTTTTGCCAAAACTCAGATCCCCCAGCCACGCGCCGGAGGAAAGCCAGCCAGCGTTGACTTCTGCTCCGTCATACTCTTCCCCATCTTTGGTAATCAGATTGATGACTCCGGCATAAGCATCTGCACCGTAAAGACCGGAGGCCGGGCCGTAAATGATTTCAATGCGTTTGCAGATGTTCAGGGGCATATTGTTTCCATAGAGAAAAGATCCCCCTGTGGCATGACTGTATTTATGTCCGTCCTGCAGAATGAGAATTTTCTGGTTTCCGGTGACACCCCGCATGATCACATAGGATTTCACCTCTCCCTGCACATTGTATGACACATCCACGCCCGGTATGGCCCGGAACACATCCTTCAAATCCCGCCATCCAAATGCTTCGATCTGCTCACGGGTGATGGTGATCATGCTGGCAGGGGCCTCGGAAATTTTCTGGGATTTTCTGGAAGCTGTCACGACTTTCATGTCATAACCCTCCTCCCGCAGCCATTCCATCTCCCCGGCAATTTTCTCTTCCAGTTCATCCGGTACTTCCTGGGAAAAAGCAGGAAATGCCGTGAGCAGAACCAGTGCAAAAAGAATTTCTGAAACAAATGTTGATTTCATTTCCCGTTTCCTTTATTATTTATGGATTCACAGGGCAGTCAGGGAAGCCCGTGCCGGAGATTCCGGTTTACGGAAAGTCAGGTATAGTTTCTATCATAAGTCTGACTGATTTCAAAGAGAATTTTGCACAAAGACGCGGATTCCGCATTTTCGCATAAGAAAGCAACTGAAAGTTTTTGTTTATAAAAAAATTCGGGTTTCCTGAAAATTTTATACCTGAAAAAAATTTATGGCTGCCTGCATGAAAAGCATATTTGACTTGACAAAGTTCTTCATAACTGATTTTCAGGGAAAAGGGTTCCATAAATTTTCGTGTATAAAGTTTTCAGAATGTCCGGATCGGGGTTTCCCACAGAGAACACAGAGAAAAAACACCCACAGAGGACACAGAGGAAAAAATTATGTTTATTAAGGTTACTTAATCTGATCCGGAAAATCATCTGGGAAACATAAAAACAGCGAATGCCGTTTTGCTGTTTTTATCTGACATTCAACATGGTGCATTCAACAGTTACATTTTACAGGAGGGCAAAACAGTGCGAAAATATATATCCACTATAAAAAATATATCCATTATACTTCTGGTGTTTATGCTGTGCGGATGCCTGAGCAGACTGCCGTTTGCAAAGGGTAAGGAAAAAGAAAAGGCTTTGCCGTCCGGAACATCTCAGGCAATGGCTGACTACCGGGAGCCTCTTGCAGGCCCTGTCAGCATGGAGGAGGCTATGGCAAGGGCACTTCTGTACGGTTATAACCGCAGACTCGGCCAGATGCAGACCGCACTGAGCGAAACACCCTATAACATATCAGATTCCGAAGCAATGGATCGTATGTCCATTTCCGCAGGTTACGGTCAGGATACCCGCTCCGGCTCCCTGTTTTCCGAACAGAAAATCCGCTCCCTTGTCTATCCCGGCGGTGACCGTGCAGACAGTCTTGCCTCTGCATGGAATATTCTGGATTTTGGGCTGAGTTTTGCAATGGATCGCCAGGGAAACAATCCGGTTTCCCTGTCTGAATCCACACGGCAGAAAGTGATTCAGAATATTATCTCACAAGTGCGGCAGGTGTATTACCAGACAGTCATAGCAGAAACCCTGCGGGCAGAAACCGAAACCCTGCTGGAAAAAGCCCGGTCTCTTCTCCGGTATTACCGGGAAAAACCTGCCCAGGCGGAAACATCCCGTGAGGAACTGGAAAAGCAGAGGCAGTTGGTGGAAACCGTGCGTTTTCTGTGGGATTTGTCACAGAAAATGGCAGAGACCAAAGCGGAACTGGCTGTTCTTATGGGCCTGAATCCGGGAACACCTCTTCAGATCATGGGAATCAACTGGCAAAACGCAGGTTCCCTGCCGTCTGACAAATCCATGACAGATATGGAACTTTTTGCACTGGTTCACCGGTCTGAACTGCGGAGTTCCGGAGACAAAGCAGGAACCGGTGTGTATGAAACCCGGAAAGCCCTTGGAAACCTGCGGCCGGAAATCAATTTTGATGCCGGATATGACAGGTCAAACCCTTTTCACCAGGCCGGTATCTGGCAGGATGCGGGCTTAAAGACCGCGCGGCAGCTTTTTGCACTGGTTCCGCAGTCTGGCACTGCACAGACCTCACAGAATGCGGCATATGCCCGGAGCATGCCCCTGAGCATGGCTGTTGTGTCCCAGTTGCATCTTTCCCTGCATCGCTATCTGCTGGCTGTGGAGGAATACCGCATTTCCCGCGATCTGGCTGAGGTGAACAGGAAAATGAATCCGTCCGGGACCGATGCACAGTCCCTGTCCGCTGACGATCAGACGGACAGATTTTCACAGGTCAGAGAAGAAACCGAGGTTCTGACTGCCCGTATTCGATATTATCTGGCCTTTGCAGAAATCCAGAATGCAGCAGGCCGTTTTTACAATTCCCTGGGTACAGGTCAGTTTTCCTCTGATATACTGCGCATGGATGTGAAATCCCTGACCGCTTCCATACAGCAGGTTCTGAGACAGCAGCCGGAACAGTTGCGGCAGTCGCGGCCACAGCAGTTTGCAGATAAGCAATCTGCGCCATCCGCACCTCAGCAGTCTCCGCTTCCGGATGATTCCGGAAAAGAGAAAAAAACACCGGGATCTCCGGTGGCTGAAAATATGAAAACTGTTCCGTCAGAAGAAAAAGCGGTTGTTACAGTTGATGCTTCCAAAGCGGGCAATGACGGAAGACAGCCGGTGCGCGAAATTTCGGTATTCAGGGATGTGGTGACCATACATTCTGCTCCGTCCCATGATGCGCCTGTAAAAGGACAGGGACTGATCGGAGAAAAATACCGGCTTCTGGGATGGGCTCCCAACGGATGGCTGAAGATTGAAATGGGGGATGGTTCTGCCGGATGGATTCCCACAAAATATGTGAGACCTGTGGAAACAGCACCAGCGGATACAGTCCCGCAGAAACCCGAACAGAAAACCGTGAAGCCCCCTGCACAAACCAAAGTCCCGCCCGCCGCGCCGCGTCCGGTATCAGAAGGACAGAAAGTGCTGGAACCCAAAGCACCGCCCAAAGTCCCGTCTGCCCTGCGTCCTGAACCGGAAGGTCAGAAATTGGCTGAAACCACAGCACGGGCCAATGTCCGGGTCGCGCCAAGCCTGGAATCAGCGATTCTTTATACTGAGGAAAAAGGCAGAAAGCTTCCCATTATCAGCAAAGCCGGAGAGTGGTTCAAGGTGAATACCGGAAAAGGGGAGGGATGGCTGCACCGAAGTGTAATAAAACTTTTTTCCGAGTGAATCCATGCCGGATATCCTGCTGATTCAGCCTCCGATCCGGGATTTTTATCTTACAGCCAAGCGGACTGTTCCCTATGGACTTGCCTGCATTGCAGCATCCCTGATCCGTGAGGGGTTTTCTGTGGAAATTGTGGATGCACTTGCCACATCCAAATCCGGGGATACAGATCTGCCTTTGGAAATGGATTATCTCCGGACATATTACGGAAAACCCGATATTTCCCCTTTTGCCCTGTTTCACCGGTTCCGGCATTTTGGATACAGTTTTGAGCATATCGGAAAAACTGCACGGGAGTCAGGTGCATTTCTGGTGGGCATTTCCTCCCTGTTTACAGCCTACTGCAATGAGGCTATGGAAACAGCCCGCACAGTAAAGAAATTCCTTCCCTGCTGCCGCCTTGTAATGGGCGGACATCATCCCACAAACCTGCCGGAAAAAGTGATGGAATGCGAATCTGTGGATTTTGTGATCCGGGGTGAGGGAGAGGCCGCACTTCCGATGCTGGCAGACTGTCTGAAAAAAGGTGAACCGCCTGACAGGGTTCCGGGAATTGTTTTCCGCAGATCTGACGGCAGTCTGCATATAAGCCCTCCGGCCATGATGGAAAATCCGGAAGACTGGCCCCTTCCTGCCATGCATCTGGTAAAACAGCAGTTTTACCAAAGAAAAGGACGGGGAAGCACAGTGATTGTTTCCAGCCGGGGCTGTCCCATGAAATGCTCCTACTGTTCTGTGGGCGCGTCTTCCCTGAAATACCGGAGACGCTCTGTGGATTCGGTTCTCCGGGAAATCAGAGCCGCTGTAAGGGAATATGATGCGGGTTTTATTGATTTTGAGGATGAAAACCTGAGTCTGGACAGGCAGTGGTTTCTTCAACTGCTGCACGGCATCATTGAACAGTTCGGATCTTCGGAGATTGAACTGCGGGCCATGAACGGTCTGTTTCCTTCTTCTCTGGATGAAGAACTTATCTGTACCATGAAAAAGGCCGGATTTCACACCCTGAATCTTTCCCTGGGATCAGCGTCTGCGGAACAGCTCAGACGCTTCCGGCGGCCTGATGTCAGGGATTCTGTGGAAAAAGCCATTGGTCTGGCAGGAAAATATGGTATGGAGGCAGTCTGTTATATGATTGCTGCCGCACCCGGACAAAAGCCTGAAGATTCTGCTGCGGATCTGCTGTGGATATTCTCCCGCAATGCTCTGGCCGGGGTATCCATATATTATCCGGCTCCGGGAAGTGAGGATTATGAAAAATGTGCACACTCCGGGCTGCTTCCCTCCTGCTTTTCCCTTATGCGATCCAGCGCGATCCCCATTTCCCATACCACAGCAAGAACAGATGCCGTCACTCTTCTCCGGCTGGGAAGGATAGCCAATTTTATAAAATCCCTCAGAGATAAGGGGGAAAAACTTCCGCTTCCCCAGCCTTTTGCCGAAAAAAACATCCGCTATGATCTTTCACGGGAGGAAATTGGCAAATATCTGCTGGCCTGTTTTCTTCATGACGGAAAAATCAGGGGGATTACGCGGGACATGGAAGTTTATGTGCATGAAATTTCTGAGCATTTGACACATTTATTTCTTTCGGAATTTTGGAAACAGACTATTGCTTTGTCAGCTTTGATTTTATGATCTGAAGTTGCCCATCCGGAGTGGGCGTGCAATCCCGCGCTGTGAGATTCTTTCCGTCTGAAGAGTTTCAGCGGTTTTCAGACGGGATTCCCGTTCTCCGGTTTTAATGTCCGGTGTGCTGTAAAACATGCAGTTTCTGCAGTGAATCTTTTGGCGTCGGTGCTGTTCCGTTTTTGCGGATATTTTCACTGCCGCAGCGGCGACATTTTGCTGTATTCATTTTTCTGCTCCTTTGACAATGGTATGTCCCACTATCCCAAATCCGTCTGCCAGATACTGTCGCGTCATAATAACAAAGCTGCGGTGCATCGTCATTTATGTTGCCAGCAGCTTTTTTACCAGTTCCACTGTGGCCGGGCTGGGGATTTTCCACCGGGGATTTGAAGCCCCGTTTTCTGCCCAGGAGAAATCTGTCTCATCAAAATGTTCCACGACAGGATACCTGAGTTTTACATTTTCCGGATTACCGGGATAATGTTCAATCCAGAGAAGGCGTCCCGGATCAATGCTGAAATTTCGCACCACATTTGTAGCAATATGCCCTGCGCAGCTTTTTACAGTCAACTGGTTTGGCCCCTGTTTTTCAAAGGGAATGTCAGACACCACTGCTACAAACCGTTTCATATGGGTCACTCCGCCTTCGGAGCCTTTTTTCAGATCAAAAAGTCTCAGTCTGCATCTGCCGCTGGCCAGTCTCATTTTTCCGCCCCATCCGTCCCAGGTATACAAACCGTCATATATCCGCATCCGCTCCCCCTTTCGGCATGATAAAACAAGCCCGCCTCCGGAATTGTGTTTTTGTAAATATATATTGAAAAACAGGACTGTCAAACCAAAATCCTGCAGAGAGCAAAAAAATAAACATTTGACTGCCTGTGCTTGACCGCAGAGACCCGGAGTTTATGCAGATTCACACAGAGTTTTTTCCGGGTGGAACTTTGGATTAAATAAATCTCAGACGTTTTGACATCTGCCAGTTTTTCGATTATCTGAGACGATGAGTTGATCTGTTCCGTATGACAGTGTTATAATCAAAATATATAAGTAAGGTTCCATAAATTTTCGGGTATAAAGTTTTCCGAAAAACCGGGTTTTTCGGAAAAAATCCGGTTTTTTGAATACACGAAAAATTTCGTTTGCCTGCTTATTCCAAACCTCCGGGGATTTTCAGAAGGCAATTTTTTTTGATGAATATGACAGTTCCTGTCAGGAAGTTGTCACAGGATGAGAGCGTATGAATATTCTTATAACAAATGATGATGGCATTTATGCGCCCGGTTTATGGGCTTTGTACCGGCAGTTTTCCGGGGAACATTCCGTTACTGTAGTCGCGCCGGATCGGGAGAGAAGCGCGGTCAGTCACGGCATCACCATGCTGGAACCCCTGCGCGCGGA
>CAZHPS010000166.1:0-13072 GCA_964534335.1 uncultured Desulfobacterales bacterium | reverse complement strand
TTGGTATTAATATCAATCCGCTTTCAAAACATGGGCATGCCAAATGCTGTTTTTTCGTATTTTTCGTGGTTAAAAAAGAGGCATTCCCAGAACTTTGAAAGCAATTTGGTATTAATTCCTGTACGGTGATGTCTGTCCAATAATCGCATGACACACCATAAATTTTTTATTTTCAGCATTTTAAGGAGGAATTCAGCAGATTGGGATTATTTTCCGTACACAGATATGTTTATCCCGTACTCAGCGGACTGCTTCTGACAGCAGCCTTTCCCCGTACCGGACTGGACTGGCTGGCATGGATTGCCCTGATTCCCCTGATCTGGCCGCTGCGGAATGTATCAGGCAAAGAAGGCTTCCGGCTGGGATTCATTGCGGGTCTGGTTCATTATCTGGGACTGGTGTACTGGCTGGTATATACCATGCAGACCTATGGCGGTCTGCCGGTTTATCTGTCTGTTCCACTTCTTTTTCTTCTGGCCGCATACATGGCCCTGTACCCGGCTTTTTTTTCCATGCTTGTAACAGCTTCAGCCCGGAAACCGCTTATCCTCTTCTGCCTGATGCCATTTGCATGGGTGGCTCTGGAATATGCACGCTCACATCTGCTCAGCGGTTTTCCCTGGGAACTGCTGGGTTATTCCCAGTTTCAGCGTTTGCATTTGATCCAGATTTCGGATATGACAGGCGTTTACGGCGTTTCCTTTCTCATTGTGCTGGTCAACGCGGCTCTTTTCATTCTTCTGCTGCATGTCCGGAAATCAGACTGGCAGGGGGAAAGACCCGGCAGAGGTCTCACAGCCGCTGCATTGGCAACCGCCCTGCTTTGTCTCGGTGTCAGCGCACTTTATGGGCAAAAACGCATTCATACAGTTGCGGAACTGACAAAGATCTCACCTGTAATAAACACAGCGGCTGTGCAGGGAAATATTAATCAGATGGTCAAGTGGGACCCTGCATTTCAGGAAAGCAGCATACACAAATACGTGGCACTTTCCCTGTCTGCCAAAAAAAATCAGCCGGATCTGGTGGTATGGCCCGAAACTGCCGCACCTTTTTATTTTTCACACAATATTGCCCTGACCCGGATCGTTACGGATGGCGTCCGGCAGACCGGAGCCTGGTTTCTGATCGGCAGTCCCTCCCATGAACTCAGTGAGCAGGGAACTGATTATTACAACAGCGCGTATCTTATCAGTCCGGAAGGAGAAATTTCAGGCCGGTTTGACAAAGTTCATTTGGTGCCTTTTGGTGAATATGTTCCGCTGCAGAAATGGCTGCCTTTTGTGAAAAAGATTGTCGCCCAGATCGGGGATTTCAAAACCGGCATACAGGGGAAAATTCTGTCTGCGGCTCGATTTGATCTGGGCGTGCTGATCTGCTATGAAATCATCTTTCCGGAACTTTCCGCAGCAGCAGTCAAAAACGGTGCTGATATTCTGGTCAATATCACCAATGACGCATGGTACGGAAACAGCAGCGCGCCGTATCAGCATTTTTCCATGTCCGTATTCCGGGCTGTGGAAAACAGGCGATCTTTGGTGCGTGCAGCCAATACCGGAATCAGCGGATTTGTGGATCCGGCAGGCCGCATTCTGCAGACCACAAATCTCTTTCAGGATGCGGTAGTGACAGAAGGGATGTCCGTGATTAATTTAAAAACATTTTACACCCGTCACCGCGATCTGTTTGCCATGCTCTGCCTGCTGACAACCGTTTTGTATGTAACGGTTGTCAGCAGGCAGAGAGGGAACAGGTTTTCAGACAAAGTCAAAGCTGTTCATTCAGAAAAAGGAAGGTATGATGGATCAGAAAGAAAAAAGAAGATTTGAACGTATGCAGTTTTCCGGCAGTAACGGTATAAACGGTATTTTTGTTTCAGAATTGCATCCTGGCGAGTCCATATCCGCTAGCATCATGGATTTGAGCCTAGGCGGACTGGGAATTGTCTTTAAAAATGATATGACCGGGCTGCTACAGCAGGGGGATGTTCTTGTTCTGTCTGAAATCCGGAACATGCCATCTCTTGCTTTTATGAAAAATATAAAAATGAAAATCAGATGGGCCGGCCTCCAGTCTCCGGGACAGTTTGCCTTGGGATGTGAATTTTTTGAAATTTCAGAAGATTTTGCAGAAAAACTGCAAAAGGCCATGTCTTCATGGAAAATCCGGATTATATAGGGATTTTCCCCTCATTCCTGTCTTCAGCCTGTATGAAATCTGAAATTTTGATTTTTTTTAAGACACGCCAATGAATTCTTTCAGACTCTCAACATACCTCATATTCCTTGCGGGTTTCCTGCTCTGCATTGGCCTGGTTATGGCTGTTTTCATATACCGGACAATGGAGAATCTGAAAAACGATGCGGAAATCATCAATCACGCGGGAAGCATCAGAGGCATGATTCAGCGTATCACAAAACTTCACTTATTCGAGCCGCACGTGTCATATGATCTTCTCATACAGGAAACAGATCGGATGACAGAGACTTTTCTTTGCACACAAAGCATCCGGCAGGGCAGAGTCAGTAAGGAATTTATTGAAAATATAAAAAATCTGAAGGTCAAATGGCAGAATCTGAAAAAAAATCTGGACAAATACCGCGTCCATACTTCCGAACAGATCCGGGAACAGATCATCAGGGAAAGCGAGGACTGCTGGCAAATCGCTGACTCCGCAGTTTTTACCGCCCAGATTGCAACAGAAAGCAAAGTCAGAGGCATCAGCCTGTTTTATTTTGTCATTTCCCTTTATGCAGTCAACACTCTTGTCATTATATGGTTTGTCTGTACTTTTGTGAGGAAAAATCTTGAATACCACGCACTGCATGATGCAATGACCGGTCTTCTGAACCGGCGTTCCTATGAAGACAATGTGGAAAAAGAGACTGCCCGGTGCAAAAGATATGGCAGCAAAATGTCCATCATTATTTTTGATATAGATTATTTTAAAAAAATCAATGACACATACGGGCATAAAACAGGAGATGCTGTTCTGATACGGCTGGCAGAGGCTGTGAGAGTATCTGTGCGCAGGACAGATTCGGTCTTCCGGGTTGGCGGAGAGGAGTTTTTGATACTTATGCCGGAAACAGGAGTGAGGGAAGCGGCAGTGCTGGCTGAAAAAATAAGAAATCTTGTGGAAAGTCAGTCTTTCAGCCCCGCAGACCAGGTTACAGTCAGTCTGGGGATTGCGGAATCAGACGGTACGGTAAATCCTTCTGATTTATACCGTCAGGCAGATACTGCCCTGTACCGGGCAAAGGCAAACGGCAGGAACAAATCTGAAATATATGAGTAAATCCGGAATTCGCATCAATGCACGGGCATACTTTTTTATTCTACCATCACTGACAGCGGAACCTGATCCTTTCCGTAAAATTCTTCCAAAATCATCCTTTATTTCAGGAAAATATACCTATTGTGATTTTACCACAAGAACTGCGGATTTATCAAGGTTTCGCACCAGTCTGACACTTACATCGCCCATCACGAATTCTTCTGATTTGGATTTTTTTCTGCGGCCAATCAGCACCATGTCGAATTTTTCCTGTGCGCACCGGGTGATGATTCCGTCCGCAATGGTGGGGTGGGAGCCGGTCATCAGTTCAATCCGGATCTGATCTCCGCGGAATCCCGCCCTGACCAGCTTTTCCCTTGCATCTTCCAGAATATTTTGCAGACGCAGAGGTTCCTCTTTCACAAAGGCCGCGCCCATAAGCTGCTCACTGGCATCGGGTTTTCTGAAAACATGAAGCAGGGTGATCTCCAGATTATCACGCTGAAACGGAAGTTCTGCCAGATAATCTGTTATCATGCCGGAACTTTTGGAATCTTTCAGAGCTGCAAGAATCGTTTTTTTCACTCTTTCCTCCCTTTGTGCTCCCTTTTCACACAGTATCCAGATACCGGTTCAGATCGTCGATAATCTCCTGGGTATATTCATAATAAATATGCGCATCCCTTGAAAAATGCATGATAATGTCGTTCAGGGATTTTGGAATATACGGAAAAATTTTCTGCAGATTGACAAACCGCCATTTATCCAGCAGGGAAAAATCGCCGGGCTCCAGCCTGTCAATCAGATCTCCGTAAAATTTCCTGTCCCCGTCAATGCTGTACAGTGTGTGAAAACCCTTTCCCACTGTGTAAAGCAGGATATTTCCCAGTCCGAAGATATCCAGGCTGAAGGGATTTTCAGCAGGGACAAAATCATAGTCAAAGTCAATCCACACATATCTGTCCGTGCCCCGTTCGACAATAAGATGATCATTGCGGATATCCCCATGCCGGAATTTGTTTTCATGCAGAAATTTCAGGGCTTCAAAAGCAGTGATCAGGCGGCGGAGAATTCCGGGCAGTTCTGTCTCAAAATACGTTTTATGGTCTTTCCGGACAGATTCCACATAAACAAAAAGATTGGGACCCAAAACAATATCCAGCACCCGGATATTGTTTCCATTGGGATCTTTGAAGGATTTCCCCTGCATGAAATGGGGATGGCCTTTTACCAGTTCCAGTATCTCCCCCTCTTTGTCCGGACTCCGGAAGCATCGGATTTTCACCCCGCCCACAGTGACATCAAAGGACTCAAAATAGGAGAGCTTGATAATCTTTTTTTCCCCGGATTCACAGTGAACCGCTTTTTTTACCCAGAATTTGGGATCTTCAATGCCGAAACGCCGCTCCCGCTCATGCCCTGTCACCAGATAACGCTGCGCTCCCGCGAGAATTTCGTCTCCGCAGTCTATAGCGAAAAAATCCGAGGTGTCTGTGAAAAGTCTGCCTGTTGTCAATGTCATAATCCCTTCAGCATACGCAGGGGCAGGGTTTCCATGGCAGATACCACTTTTTCCAGAAAATTCTTCAGCCCGCTGTTTTCAATCACCATTCCCATATGCTCGGCCAGAAGGCAGAAGGAATCAAGGTCTTCCGGATCAGGGCGCCAGGGTTTGCTGTGGTAAATCCGGATCAGTCCCATAGCAGCGTTCCGGTATTTGATGGGAACCGAAAGCATGGACACGATCCCCTCCTTTTTTGCTGCTTCAGGATACTGCACCCTCGGATCATTCTGAAAATCCTCGATAAACACAGGTTCACCTGTGACAAAGGCTGTATATTTGTCATCCACAAATATGGGGCCTTTTTCCAGATATTCCTCACTGATGCCATGACTGCTGACACGGAAAAGCTGGCCTTCCCGTTCATCAAAGAGCATGATACTGCATCCTTTGACCTCAAATGATCGGCACAGATGCCCGGCAAGATGAACCGCGAGGATATGCAGTTCCTCATAACCGGAAATGGCCCGGATCAGTGCTTTGAATTCTTTCAGGTGTATTTTTCTGGGGGAGTGGTTTTGCATGGGCATATTCTCCTGAATCCGGGATTTCCGGGAGGCAGAACCTTACCGTTTCCCGGCTGGTCTTATGGAAGACGGTCATTGTTTGTCAGACAGAACCAGGTTTTTATGATACCTGCTTTTTCTTACGGTACGGAAACCGGGCTGCCGCGGCCCCTGAACCCGGAATTCTGCCGGATTATGGAACTGTTGCTGAATTATATCTGTACAGAGTCCTTTTGGCAAGAGGAAATATCTGAAACCGCAGAGAAGATGGTGCAGGACTGAAGTTGACAGTGTTTTTTTTCACTGACAGCCTCCCGGATGGTTCAGCCGCACGGATAAATTTTGTCCGTCAGCAGGACTGATAAGTACGGTTCCATAAATTTTCGGGTATAAAGTTTTCAGAAAAACCGGATTTTTCGGAAAAATCCGGTTTTTTGAATACACAAAAAATTTCGTTTGCCTACTTATTCCAAAACAGAAAGAAACAAAAAAATTCTGTCCTCTGCGGGAAAGGACAAAATTTTTATTAATAAATACAATTTTTTAAATATATTGGAAAAATTTCATTTTTGCACACGGGCTGGTCACAAAATTTTCTGCAATTGGCAATCATGATTGACATACTGTTTTAAAAAATGTAATTATCTGCGTATCTGTGATATACAGTTTTTAAGAAAAGGTCTGGCATCAGAGCTGATGGTTTTGGAAACCCTCCGGGTTTTCGGACAGACATTTTTCTTAAATCCACAGAAGAAATTTTTTGGAAAAAGCAGTTATCCGGAATAAAAGCATTACTGTAAATCAAACATAAATTTTGAGGGGCTGTCTGTCCGGGGACGGCTGACTGTGCCTTTTACACAGAAAAGAGAGTTTATAATGATCCGAATGAAAACATGGTCACTGCGTCTGAAAATAGTTATTGTGGGCATTCTTCTGCCTGCTGTCCTGCTGGCTGTGCTGATGATGCGTTATATTTCCGGGACAAAGGAAAAAAATATAGCCGCGTTTACGGACAAGGCCCGCACCATCTGCCTGGTTTCAGAATCCTTCATGACAGAAATGGAAAAAAAATGGGAAATGGGGCTGTTTTCCCCGGATCGGCTGAAAGAATACGGGGAAAAGGGGGAAAGGGAAAAAATCCTGGCCAGCGTACCGGTGTTTTCCGCCATTTCAGGACTCATGACCCAGGCAAAAGAAGGCGGGTATATTTTCAAAGTTCCCAAATTCCAGCCACGGGATCCGAAAAATCAGCCGGATGAGGTGGAATCCCGCGTACTGGAAATCATGACACGGAACAACCTTTCGGAATATCACGAAATTGATCCTGCACTCAATGCCGTGCGCTATTTCCGTCCTGTCCGGCTGAGCCAAACCTGCCTGATCTGCCACGGAAATCCAGAGGATTCCATGAAACTGTGGGGAAATGACCAGGGCAAAGATATTACAGGCGCAAAGATGGAAAACTGGAAAAGCGGGGAAATTCACGGAGCCTTTGAGATTATCCAGTCTCTGGAGATCGCAGACAGGCAACTGCATGAATCCGTAAAAGATGCATCTGTCTTTGTTATTGCAGGACTGCTTTTCATGGCCCTGATTTTTGCCACTCTGGTGATCCGGCTCGTGTCCAATTCAGTCATGATTCCCCTGCGGGACATTGTCCGGAAAATATCAGATGGGGCATCAGGTCTGCTTAAAATGGCGCATCATGTGGCAGATTCCGGGAACCGGCTGGCAGACGGTTCCATGTCCCAGGCTGCCAGCATAGAGGAAAGCGCGACTGCTCTCGAAGAGGTCAATGCCATGACGCGTTCAACTGCGGGAAATATCCGGCAGACCAGTGAGGTGGCCCAGGAAGTGCTTAAATCAGTGGAAACCGCACAGGATAGAATGAACCGTATGTCTGAGGCCATTGCCTCCATCAAGGAATCTTCGGATCAGACAGTTTCCATTGTGAAAACCATAGATGAAATTGCGTTTCAGACCAATCTGCTCTCCCTGAATGCGGCTGTTGAGGCTGCCAGGGCAGGAGAAAGCGGCGCGGGCTTTGCTGTTGTGGCTGAGGAAGTCCGTTCCCTGGCCCTGCGAAGTGCTGCCGCAGCCAAAGAAACCACACGGCTCATTGAGCAGGCACGGAAGAATTCCGGACGCGGGGTAAGAGCGGCCGGGGAAGTCAAAGAGATTCTGGACACAGTAATCGAAGGTGTAGGCAAAGTGAGCCAGCTTGCCCGTGATATTTCTGCCGCAGGCGGAGAACAGGCCGAGGGTGTAAATCAGGTCAGTATCGGTGTATCCCAGATCGGAAGTGTGACTGAATCCAACACTGCTGTTGCCGAAGAAGTGGCCTCAGCCGGGCGTCAGCTTTCAGCACAGGCCGATGAACTCAGCCGTCTGGTGGAAAAACTTTCAGATATAGCCGGAAACCGGAAAAAGTAAAAAAACAGAAAAAACAGCGCGGGGAGAAATTCATGACTCTGACATTCCGTCCGATTTCCATAAATGATCGCAATGACTATGAAAAATATCTGAAATTCACGGACAGGAAAGCATCGGATTACAGTTTTGTCAATCTCTGGGGATGGTCCCGTGAATACGGACTGGAATGGGCATGGGAGGATGAACTGGTCTGGATCCGGCAGCAAGAGCCGGAAGCCGTGTACTGGGCTCCCGCAGGTCAGTGGCAGAGGACAGACTGGCCCGAAATTCTGGCAGCCCGTTTTCCGGCCGGAACAGTGTTTGTGCGTATCCCGGAAACACTTATGGGCATATGGAAGGCGGCTATGGGAAAGCGAATCCTGTATGAACCTGTCCAGAATCACTGGGACTATGTTTATTCCGTGCCTGAGCTGATTTCTCTGACAGGAAACCGTTTTCACAAAAAGAAAAACCTGCTCACGCAGTTTACAAATCAGTATGCCTATACCTGTGTGCCGCTGGGACCGGAGCGGATACGGGAAGCCCTGAATATGCAGGAGGACTGGTGTGTCTGGAGGGACTGCGAATCAGCGGAAATTCTTGCAGCAGAAAACCGTGTCATTTCAAGGGTACTGGAAAACTGGGACAGGTTTGAAAATCTGTCCGGAGCTGCGATTTACTGTGACGGAAAAATGGCGGCCTTTACAGTGGGAGAGGAACTGAATCCGGAAACCCTTCTGATTCATTTTGAAAAAGGGCTGCCGGATTACAAAGGTATCTATCAGGCCATCAACCGGATGTTTCTGCAGACCCATGATCGCTTTCTGTTTGTCAACAGGGAGCAGGATCTGGGGGAACCCGGTCTGCGCAAAGCCAAACAGTCTTACAACCCGGTCGGATTTGTCCGGAAATACAGCGTTACATTCCTGAAACAGAGTACTGACTCTTCTTATGAAACAGGAATGTCCCTTTGAATTCCCCTTCTGCAATGCGGAGAACGGTTAATATTTTTTTGAAAAATTCACATCTTGAGCGGGTACGATGTGTCTGTTTTTTTCCTTGACTTTCATAAGAGTGATATTATACAAGGCAGTCTGCTCCTGAAAATCTGTGAACCGGCATTCTGCTGCATGACCAGTTTAATTTTTGGAGAATGATCACCATGTCGGATTAGCGTGAGCGTAATCAGGCATGGTGATTTTGATAATGCCAATTAACAGTTTGGCAATCTGAATTTTTAATGATCTGTTTTTACTGATTTCAGAATTTTTAACTGGCGATTGGCATTACTGATTATTTTAACTTCATAAAAAAGCAAAAGAGGTAATTTATGATTACTGCACCTAATTTTAAATATGACAAAAAATTCAATAAGCGTTATGCAATTCCTCAAAATTCAAAAACAGAAATACGAAAAAATTTAGGTATTTCTGAAGAATTTTGCAATGAATTTCATAAAGTTGTTCAGACGGCCAATCTTGAAATAAAAAATGGTAAAAAACCTGAATTTGTAAAGATAGCATAACAAAAGGAGGTTTTATTGGCAGAGGTTTACACAGAAGAGACTTTATTTAAATCTCTTAACCAAAAGGAGTTAAGAAAATTAGCTGATAAATTCAAAGAATATAAAGAAAACAAGGCTAATATGCTTGGAGTAAATGCTGAAATCCATATTTTGGAAAAGATGAAGCCATGACTTATCCTCCGGAGATTAGAAATATCCTCTATAAAGTACACTTCAAACCAGACTCCCCAAAGCATGATGTAAAAAAATGGCAATCTGATATACAGCGGGGGCATATACCCACTTCAGACCATATATTAATCTATTGCAGAGGAAATAAAAATAAAGATTCTTATCTGTTGATAGATTTATTAAAACCTGATGGTCATAAAAAAATAAAAAATATAAAAAATCTTAAAGAGTTAAAGATAAATTTTGCTGACCCTTTTATGGCACAGTATTAATATCTCTTTGTCAATTTGAAAATATATCATATTTATTTTATTGATTATTTAAAATTCAGAATTGTGTTCATTCTGTATTGTTCAAAGTATCCGGGATCACAGGCAAATTAAACAAAAACAGGCTTATGTAAAATCAAATAGTTGAAAACTAACTGGCTAATTCCCAATTTTTATGGGATTTTTTTATGATTGACATTTTCCGTACATGGTTCAGACGTTATTTTTCCGATCCACAGGTGGTGATTCTCGGTTTTCTGCTCGTGGCGGGTTTCATCCTGATTTTTACGCTTGGGGATATGCTGACACCCGTGTTTATCAGCATCATCATTGCTTATCTGCTGGAAGGCACTGTAATTTATCTTGAAAAACTGTGTATGCCGCGACTGGCTGCCGTACTTCTGGTATTTCTTCTCTTTCTGGTCTCTCTTGTGGTCATGATTATATGGCTGCTCCCCATGCTGTCGCGCCAGATTGCACAGTTGCTGCAGGATCTTCCGGCTATGCTGGCTGATGGTCAGAAAAAAATGATGCTTCTTCCTGAGCGGTATCCGGAATTCATATCCAAAGAGCAAATCCGTCAGATTATGGGATACCTGACCACGGAACTTACCCGCATGGTGCAGAATATCGTTACCATATCCCTGAGTTCGGTACGGGGATTCATCGCGTTTCTGGTCTATTCCATACTGGTTCCTCTCATGGTTTTCTTTTTTCTCAAAGACAAAAAACTGATCATGGACTGGTTCAAAAGTTTTCTGCCTGCGGATCGTACACTGACAACAGAAGTATGGCTGGAGGTCAATCTGCAGATCGGGAATTATGTAAGGGGGAAAATATGGGAAATCATCATTGTATGGGCTGTCACCTATGTGACATTTGCTCTGCTTTCTGTCCCGTTTGCCATGCTCCTGTCTTTTTTTGTGGGATTGTCCGTGCTGATTCCCTACATCGGCGCGACTGTCATGTTTCTGCCGGTGGGACTGATAGCGTTTTTTGAATGGGGATGGGGAGCCGATTTTGCCTATGTGATGATAGCGATTTCCATTATTCAGGCTTTGGACGGCAATCTTCTGGTTCCCCTGCTGCTGTCCGGTGTTGTGAATATCCATCCGGTTGCCATTATTGTGGCCGTGCTTCTCTTTGGCGGATTATGGGGACTGTGGGGACTTTTTTTTGCCATTCCCCTGGCAACACTGTTTCATGCAGTCATCAAGGCATGGCAGAAAGCCTCTGGTCAGAGCAGTGAAGACAATACAGGTGAAAAATCATAATCTGCTTAACATTGCTTTAAGCGCAGGCCAAAGGCATTTGGGAATCGGATTATAAGAATCTGTTCCGGTTTTTGAAAAACCAAAACTGGATCAGTATATTCGCATTGAAACACTGAAAATCAAACCATTTTTTATGTCAAACTTATTACTAATGGTTCGGTAAAAAATTTCTGCTTTAATAATTTCAAGATGTTATAATTTCCTGTCTGAAAATTGGTATTTAATGATTTCAGAAGGTTATATTTTTACAGCTTGAAAATCAGAAAAAATTACCGAACCATTGATTACCTTAAAGGAGAAAAAAATGAAAAAAGTTTTTTTTGCGGTTATTACGGCTGTCTGTATGGCAATCCCTTTTTCTGTTTCGGCTGAAACCATTGTGTTTGGCGTTCTTGAAGACGTTCCACCGTTTGAGTATAAGGAAAACGGTGAACTGAAAGGGATTGATTTGGAAGTCGGAAATGAAGTTGCCATACGGCTTGGAATTGAATTCAAATATCAGGCGATACCCTGGGCAAGAATAAAGAAATATCTGGAGGATGGAACAGATATTGGCGGGGTTCTGTCCATGTTCCGTTTGGAGAAATATTTTGATATTGTGGATTTCACAGAACATATCTTCAACTCAAAAATATGCTTTTTTGCACTGAAAGACAATCAGATGCAGTTTTCAAAGATGGCGGATCTCAAGGGAAAAAAAGTGGGGGTAATCCGGGGTTATACCTATACACCTGAATTTGATGCCTATCAGGATATGGAAAGAATCGTATGCGACAGTAATGATATTCTTGTAAAACTGCTGGAAAAACAAAGGATTGAGATCGCAGTGGCTGAAGAGGTTCCTTTTCTGTTTACTGCCAAAAAAGCAGGTTTTCAGGACAGGTTCAGGGAAATCCATACACTGGATGCCAATCTGACATGTATGGCTTTTTCCAAAAAGGCTTTGGGAGAGAAAAGCAAAGTCATGGCAGACCGGGTGAGTGAGATTATCAGAAAAATGAAGGAAGAAGGTGAAATACAGAAAATTCTGGATAAATATATCAAATAAGTTATGAGTTACGCAGTTGATTTTCAGGTATTTGATTTTACATAAACCGGTTTGTGCAGTGCAACAGCAGCATCTATAAAAATCAGTATGTTAAAATTCAACTGCGTAACTCCTATAAATAACTAAAGTTTCTCAACGAATAATATAACCTTCTGAAATTAAATGAATAAACAATGAAAAATTGTTTGTGGTTACTATGCAACATATTGAAAACAGTCAACATTGCAATGTACATATTTCTTTTTGGATAAGTCTGACTGCTGATCGGAAACTTGTCTTCCGAAAAAAAGTCTGACGGAAAAGACCTGCGCTCATTCCTGCAATTGCAGCAGAGGACAGACAGGAACGGACTGATCCGGATTTACGGAACTGTGACTTTCCAGGTCTCAGATATTGTTTATAATATTTGAAATGGATTTCAATTTCCCACCGCTTTTTGTAACTTTTGTGAATTCTGACTGAATTTATCCCTACAACGTCACTTAGCAGATAACTATCTGAAATTATATATTTTAATCAAAACGGCATTTTTCATAATTTATTGAAATAATTAACTTTATTTTGCAAGTTACGTTGTAGGGTTATAAAAGTTTTACTGCACATGGGAACATCGTATACAATTTTTCCGCTGTTCAGTTCGCGGCTGCGCACTGTCAGTATCACCGTTCCATAATTATGATGAAAGGCGGATACCCTTTGATAACATTGACATGGTTCCGGATATTTCCACTGCATATTTTTCACTTTTTCAATAATCTGACGGGGAGTCAGATGTTCATCCCCGACCTGAAATTTATGCGTGTTTCCGACTTTGGTTATCACAAGGAAACCGGCGTTTTCAGCTGCTGTCACAACTTTCTGAACACAGTATGCGCTGTCAGAAAGAATTTCAGTTTCTTCAGGATTGAATCCGTGACTTTCATAAGTAGGGTTCCATAAATTTTCGTGTATAAAATTTTCAGGATGTCCGGATAGGGGTTTCCCACAGAGAACACAGAGAAAAAAACACCCGCAGAGGACACAGAGGAA
>CAZHPS010000165.1:5390-13105 GCA_964534335.1 uncultured Desulfobacterales bacterium | reverse complement strand
TAAATGTTCAACGGTTAATGCACATCATTTACAATTCAATGGTAAATGGTAAATGATAAATGCTCAACGGTTAATGCACATCATTTACAATTCAATGGTAAATGGTAAATGATAAATGCTCAACGGTTAATGCACATCATTCACCATTTACCATTCACAATTCACAATTCACAATTCAACATTCACCATTCATAATTGCCCAGAGGAATTTCCATACAAAACACCGCTCCCCCCTCTTTTCTGTTTTCCGCCATAATCTTTCCCTGATGAGCGCCAATCACCTGTGATGCAAATGCCAGTCCCAGGCCGGTCCCGGTGGCACGTGTGGTGAAAAAGGGTTCAAAAATTTTCTGCATGTTTTCCTCCGGTATGCCCGGACCCTGATCCCGGATTTCCATATGCCATGTGTTTTTGTCAGAGAATGCTTTCACATCAACTGTTCCCTGCTGTTCATTGGCCTCAATCGCGTTTTTCAGCACATTGCCAACAGAACGCATAAGCAAATCCGGGTCTGCATTGGCAATACAGGGATTTTCCGGAATATCTGAAATGATTTCAATGGAAACTTCACTGAGCTGTATTTCAAAGCGGTCAATACATTCCCGCAGCATGCTGTTCAAATCTGTCTCCCGGAAAGTAGGCAAAGCAGGTCTGGCAAAGATCAGAAATTCCTCAATCAGATGGTTCAGTCTCCGGATTTCATCTTCGATATAGAGGATCATGGTGTTTTCCGAACTGTTTTCAATATCCGGTTTCAGAATATCCAAAGAGCTTTTGATGATCCCCAAAGGATTTTTGAATTCATGGGCTATCATCAGGGAAAATTCACCCATACGAGCCAGGGTTTTCTGTCTGACCATTTCCTCATTGGCACGTTTCAGAGCAGCCTGACTTTGCTGCAAAGAATCCAGCATGGCATTAAAGGAAAGGGCAAGTTCCCGTGTTTCCGGCAGATTTCCCGGTTCCACCCGCAAATCCGGATTGCCTGCTGCAACCTCACGCGCTGCTGCTGCCAGCCGCGTTACCGGCAGGGACAGGGAGCGGGAGATAAAATAAAATATCAGAACGCTGAGTCCGGAAAGTCCCAGAGTAATCCAGAGAAAACGAATCTTCATAACATCCAGCAGTTTGCCAATACCCTCGGTGGTATAATCAATGCGTACCCGGCCAATAATTTTTTCCTCATCACTGGTCCCGATATTCCAGGGAAATTCTTTGGATTTTTTCACTGTCACAGGCACTTCCACAACGGAAAGCGGCCCATGATTCTCACGGAAGACATCAGCAAGTATTTCATCGGATTCATTGAAAATGGTAACTTTCACCACATCTTTTTCCGAAAGAAGGTTTTCTGCCTGACGTTTCAGCATGGCCCGCTGATCAATCAGTATCCCCAGTTCTGAGTTCAAAGCCAGATATTTGGCAAGAAACTGAATCCCGTTTTCAAACCGGGACTGGACAAACTCATGTGTGATATTTCTGGCCATATATCCCAGTGTAAACGTGCTTGCACTGATCAGAATGATACCGGTCAGCAGCAGCCGTAAATGTATGCCTGCACGTTTTATCATCTTGGTTTCACTGTTTTTTTATCGCTGTCTTCATATATGGTTCCCAGTTTCCTGAGAACCCCCTCATTAAGCCATATCTGAAAAGCAGGGGAAGTTTCCGGACAGTATTTTCCACGCAAAATTTCTGCTGCCAGATTTCCGGTCTGTCTTCCCAGTTCTTTGTAATCAAAAATAAAACTCATCACTGCACCGGATTCCCAGAAAAAACGGTTATAACCGATTACCGGGATTTTTCTCAGCAGAGCCTCTTTGATGATATAGGCAATGATACTTTCTGAAATAATGGTACGATCCGGAATCATCCACAGGCAGTCCACTTTTTCCCAATTTTTTTCAAGCACCTGGGGAATTTCTTTGCGGGAAAAAACCTCCAGGGGAAGCAGGGAAAAGGAAGTGCTGTTTTCATACCGGGAGGCAAGTTTAAAAAAATCATGATTGTACTGCGGATCAAACAAAATTCCCACCCGGCGGATTTTCGGCAGAGTTTTTGCAATTTCAGAAAGTTGCATATCTGCCGGAATGCTCATGGAAACACCGCATGGATCTTTTGGAGCTTCCGGAAGCTGCTCCGGATGCAATACCATAGTGTACAGCAGCCGGATATTCTGATCCCGGAATTCTGACCAGATAAAACGGGCGGCCTCCGGCCCCACAGCAGCAAGGGACTGAAAATGATCCCGAAGGATTGAATTTTTAAGCTGATTGCTCTGATCTGTGTAATTTTCCAGAAAAAAAACTGTGGAACGGATGTTTTTTTCACGCAGAGCCGCATTGATTCCCTCCACAGCCTCGGCATAGGGTTTGATATTGAGAGAAACAATTACTGCAATGCTTTTGGGTTCTTCGGCTCTGCCGGTCTGGGGATGAATGAATACCGGAAGAAGCAGCAGGAGAAGCAGGCAGTAAAGCATATATTCCTGTTTTTTCATAGAAAATTATCTATTCTTCATGGTATTCATCACTGCGATCCGGACACTCCGGAAAAATGCCAATGCCCGGTTTGAAAATTGTCAATGAAACAAGCAGTGTGCGCAGTTTCAGCAACGCATATCTGCGCGACTGACTGGTCAAAATTTTTATCAGCCTTTCCATGATTTATCAGCAGGCAAAATAATAAATGACTTTCTGCCCCTGGGACGAACTACCCGGAAATCACGTACATCCACAGTAAGGATTCGATAAATTTTCAGACGTTCGGCTGCAGCAATTACAGCAGAATCGGCCAAACCCGGATCAAGATTCCGGTACTGCCCAATTAATGCCTGACAGCGTTTGAAATCATCCATATTCAGGGATTCAAGTTTGTAAGAACCGTAAGATCCTTTATAAAATCCAATTCAGCGTCTATACTCAGAAATTCACGCAGCAGATAATCTATTTCGACCAAAATCACATCAGGGATAATGATTGTGCTTTTTTCCTGATCAATCACTTCGCAGACAGCCTTATGATGTTCATCATCAGCGTCATAGATGGCATAGATTGCTCCCGAATCTGCTATCATAGACATTTCTTTTTCCCTATCCTGTTTCGGATAAGTATTTCAGCATTCTGAGATACATCGCTTCGTCCGCTGTGATGGCGTCCCATGCCTTTGGGCTTTGGCGGAGAATCATGCTGATCTTCTTCAGTTATCGGGGCAGTTACCGGATCTTCGTCCAAAATCGTAACCACCAATGCCCGCCGGTTTGCCTTTAAACGGACAGCTTCAAGCAAGTGTATGTTTCCCTGTTTGCTTATAACTGCTTCAAGAGTCTGTATCATTGCCACCTCTCTGCAAATTCCGGTTATTTTTCTGCTGATATTCAGCATCATCATTTGCCGGTTTCTGCCGGGGATGTTTGGAAGGTACGCGCGGTTCTGACAATTCTTTCGGAATTCCTATGTAATCACATGCTGCCCATCAGCAGACAGATCGGCCAAATGTTCCAGAAATGCAGTAAATTTCTGCAAATCTTGTGCCACGTCCTGATAGCATTCACGCAGGTGCTGCGTCAGTTCCGAGACCCGGGACGGCTTCAGGCTGAATGTATACACATTGCGGACAACATGCCGAAATCCTCTGTATTCATCCAGACAGTAACGGGTTTCGCGGGAAATGACCGGCCCGCGTATATTTTCTGATGATGCGGACATCTGCAGCAATAAATCCTGATGCCAGTTCTGACCTGAGGGCAAAGCCCTGTCAACAGTTCTTGCAATATCCTCAAATATATGCTCAACTGCTGTGTAAAAACTGTGGAGATTCAATGCCGCTCCATCCATATAACTGTCATCATTGTTTTTTTTTGCTTTGTAAAGGAGAAATTCTGCACGGCTGACCACACGTTCTGTATCAGCAAGCATCTCAGATATTCTGCTGCCCAAAGCAAGCCAATCTGTTTTCATATCGCGATTCCCTCTGTCTGAATACGGCTGCCCAAAGCCGGTTTGGCATCCTCTGCCATCACCAAATCGGCACTGATTTCCGAATCCAAATCCATCAGGCAGGAAACAGCCCGGAAATATTCTTTTTCTTTAATTCCCCATACTGCCAGATCCACATCTGAATTCTGATGAAACAAATCTTTGTGAACCAAAGAACCGAAAACCGCAACCTGTCTGGCACCGAATTGCTTTTTCAGCATATCCGAAGCCTTACGGGCAAAGATCCATGCCCGTTCATATCGCATGGACAGATGCTGCTGTTCTTCCTGCCATCGGCGTTCAGCACCTTCCCGGTATGCTGCCATATCTTTTTCAGATATTTTCATCATAAGAAACTGCTCTGATATTCAACATAATCATTTGCCGGATTCAGAGGGATAAAGTTGGAATGGCATTTTGGTGTTTACAATTTTTTTCCGCATACCCGAAACTTTCTCCCTGAATTCCTCAGTAATAACATCCACATCATCGGAATTGACAATCACCCGCGGAGTAATGAGCAGAATCAGTTCGGCTTTTACCAGTTCGGTTTTGTCTTTTCCAAAAAGAAAACCGATGATGGGTATCTCACTGAGAACCGGAACCCCGTTGACTCCCTTTTTGGACTGCTCGCGCATCAGTCCGCCGATAACAATGGTCTGACCGTGTTTCACAGTCAGGGTTGTGGTCACTTTCCTTTCCCGGAACGAGGGGTACACTTTGTCCCCCACCGTTTTTTCGCCCCCTTCCTCACTTACTTCCTGGGCAATATCCATGCTTACCAGTCCGCGTTCATTGATATGGGGCGTAACTGTCAGAATAATACCTGTATCCCGGTACTGAATACTGGTCTGGGTCACGCCTGTGCTTCCGGAATCATAGAGATATTCCGCGCTGGCAACCGGTATCTGGTCAGTAACATTGATGGACGCCTCCTTGTTGTCCGAGGCCAGCAGCACAGGAGCGGAAAGCACATTGAGATCATTTTTGGATGCCAGTGCGGAAAACTCTGCCCACCATCTGTCATCTCCCACCTTGAATTTCAGACCTCCGCTTCCTATGGTTCCGGTCAGCAGGGACAGGCCCTTGCCATCCCCCAGGGATTTGTCATAGGACCACTCCATTCCCAGCTCATCTTTATTATTCAGGGTAATTTCCGCGATAATCACTTCAATAAGCACCTGCCTGGGCAGCACATCAATACGTTTCAGGATTCCTTCAATAATGTTATAATCCGAAGGAACTGCTTCGATAATCAGGGCATTGCGGGTTTTGTCCGGAATAATGCGCACATCTCCGCGCAGGGTTCCGGATGTGTTTTTCTGATCTTTTTTCTGATCAGTACCCACATCACTTTTGGATTCCTCTGTTTTGGATTCCTTTTTATCCTTTACGGATTTGGACGGCGCAAACAGGTTGGGCATGGTTTTTTCTTTTTCTTCAGATTTCGATGTACTGCTCTTTTTTTCCGAAGCAGCATTTCCTGTAAATACCGTATTGAGCAGATCACTGATTTCCTCTGCCTCCCCGTTTCTCACAGAATAGACATAGATGCGGGGTTCCGCACTGTCGCTGGGCAGATCAATCTGGCGGAGAAAGGTTTCCAAAGTGTCAAAAACACCGGTATCTGAACTCACAGCCAGAATTTTGTTCAGACGTGAAATGGCTATCACCCGGAAATTTTTATCCTCCCCTTTTCCGTATACCGCAAATATCTCTGTCAGCAGTTTGGCTGCCTCTTCCGCGTCCATATATGCCAGGGAATAAAAGCGGTGCATCACAGTCTGAAACATGTCAATGTCAAAGGAAGTGACAAGTTTCAGCACTTTCTGCACATTCTCATTGCGGTCAACTACTACAATGCTTTTGGAATCATCATGCGTGATAATGGTTCCCTGCGCTGATACAAAGGGAACAATCAGTTTGCTCATTTCCTGCGCGGAAATATGGCGCAGGGGAACAATCTGAATGACAATGCGTTCTTCCGGGGGAATATCCCTGCCCTGTGTGCCGATCCGGGAATAAAGGGGCATGCGGGAAGCATCTTTCATTGGCACAATTTTGTACAGACTGCCTTCTTCCACAGCAGTCAGCCCATTGGCTTCCAGCACCTGATAAAACACGGTAAACAGATCATCCTCTTTGAGTTTTCCGGATGTCTGAACAGTGACAGTGCCGCTAATTCCCGGATCAACCATGTAATTGATATGCAGCAGTTCTGCCATGGTGCGGATGACTTCATACAAATCCGCATTGTCAAAATTGAATACCACATCCCCGTCTGAAGAATGTTCAGATTTTCCTGCACGCTCGCGGGATGAGGGAATATACACATTTTTTTCCCTGTAAGGCGGAGCCGGTTTCGGGGAAATTTTTTTCACATCCTGTTCCCGCGCAGTCCTTTTTCCTGATTCCTGAGACTTTTCTGGCTGACCAACTGCCGAAGCCGGGGAAACTGTATCCGCCTTTTGGTTTTCATACCGGAAATCCACATATCCATCCCCATACTCCGGGCTGCTGTCAAGACTCATTCTGCCATAGCTTTCCGGTTTTTCAGGAATGTCTTTGATTCGGGATGGGGACTCAGCACATCCGGAAAACATCAGTATGAAAAAAATATAAACAGCAGTATATTGAAAAAATTTCATCTGGATCAGTTCTTTCTTTGCAGCAGTTGGAGAAAAGGATTGGTCACTTTGTTTTCCTCTGCATTCCCATTATTATTGCTTCCCTGGGGGTTTTCCTGTGTGTTACCGCCTCCTGATGTTTTTCCCTTTCCCCCTCCGAAAACCGGAGCGGAATTACTGTTTTCTGCGGCAGAGGGGTTGCTTTCACCGGACTGTCTGTCTATGCCTCCAAATACCGGATTTGGCACAGATTCTGCCTTTGCCGGAACCTGTGATTGATTTTGAACAGTTTTGCCAGCATTGGCATCTGCGGGGACAGGCTTTGTTTCCGGCTTCGGAGTTTCAGCAGGATTGCCTTTGGGAGCTTCATTTGCAGATGCAGAGATATTGATAATATTCGGGGCATCATTTTGTGCAAGATTCCGGGAACCTCCACCCCGGTTTTTCCCCTCATGCAGAGAAAATTCACGGATGTCCTCCCCTTCTGTCAGCACAATGCGATCTTTTTCAATTGCGGAAACCGTCATGGTTCCGACTGTTTCCCCCACCTTCACCCATTTGCCTTTGCCGGAACCTGCATCTGCTGTCTGAATCAGGGCTTTCTGATAATCTTTCATCAGAATGACACCGTACAAAGCAATATTCTGCCGGGGGACCTCCGGTTTTTTCTCATCCGGAGCAGCCACAGCAGTCCCTTCTTCCGGTTTGGCCTCTTTCCTGGCCGGATCAAACAGGTTTTTTTCTGCAATAACACTGTATTCATTTTCAGGCAATTTCTGCTTTTCTGCCCCTTTCTGCGCGGGAACCACAGCCGGAACTTCTGCTTTTTCCGGAACTTTCTGCTCAGGAACCTCACCTGTCCATACCTGCCAGGCATTCATGCCCATGAGGATAATACAGATCGCCAATACAATATTTATCAACCAGATTTTTGACCACATAATGTTTATCCTTTCTGTGAATTGTAAATGGTAAATGGTGAATGGTGAATTGTAAATGGTGAATTATGAATTATGTGACGATTATTTACCATTTACCATTTACAATTTACAATTTAACATTCATAATTCAACATTCATAATTCAACATTCATAATTCAACATTCATAATT
>CAZHPS010000165.1:0-5290 GCA_964534335.1 uncultured Desulfobacterales bacterium | reverse complement strand
AACATTCATAATTCAACATTCATAATTCAACATTCATAATTCAACATTCATAATTAATCATTCCCCTTCATAAAGCCTTCCACTGTAAACTCTGACTGAACCCCGTCACTCTGCCTGCGCTGCTGGGGCCGGATTCTGATACTGCTGATTTTCAGAATTTTAGGCGCATTTTCAATATTATACAGAATTTCCTTCAACTGCCGGATACTTCCGGACAAAATCACCTGCACCGGAACAGGAACATAGGGGCTGTCTTTTACAGATCTTGACGGCAGAATCTGCATACTCTGAATTTCTGCATCACCCCTGGCAGCAATTTCATTGACAATATTCTGTATTTCCACTGCTGCCAGGGCCGGTGTTCCTCCGCTCAGAAGCCCGGATTCGAGCAGGTTCAGTTCAGCCTGCAGACTCCGCCGCGCTGCCTCCAGGCTCTCCTTTTCCTGAACCTTTTCCCTGTACCGGGCCAGTTTTTTTTCTTTCAGGGAAATTTCCTCCCTTCCGGAAAACAATGCTCCGGTTTCCGGAAAAAAACGGTAAACCGCACCGGCCAGCAGAACAATAACACCGATAATCAGAATATATTTTCTTTCCTTATTCATCAGATATCCGTTTTCCCCCTGTTTCTGTCTTCAGTCCAATACTGAATCGTTCTTTTCCCTCCCTGCCTTTCACAATTGCGGAAAGAAAACTTACATTTTCAAACAGCGGTGAGGCTTCCAGAATGCCGATGAGATCTGAGGTGGAATCCGCGAATCCGTTTATCTGAATGCCCTGTTCTGAAAAGGAAAAATCCTGTACCCATGCGGTTTCAGGAATAATGCCTGTCAGTTCCCGCATAATATCCACAACCGGTATATATCCCTGTTTCAGTGACCGGAGACGCATTACCTGTGATTCCAACTCGCGAATCCGCGTCTGCATATCATCAATTGCAGCAACCTCTTTGGTAAGAATTCTCATTTCCTCATTCAGGGCTTTCACAGCTTTATGCTGACGCCACAGATAACTGCCCCCCAGTCCCATAGCAGCCAGCACCAGCAGCACCAGCATTGTGCTCATCATATAATATCCCAGCCGTCCCGGTTTTTTCCGCAGTTCATCAGGAAGCAGATTGATCTGCAGGGGAACACTGCGAAGTCCCTTCAGAGCCAGACCAAAGGCAGGGATCAGTTCCGGAGATGGAATACCTGCCCTGCGGAGAATTTCAGACTCAGACCTTGTCTCTGTTTTTCCGTCTGAAACAAAGGCATGGAAATTTGCCGTTGCACTGTCAATTCCTTCCATGCCAGATATTTTTCCGGAAAGTTTTCTGCAAAAAGCAGTATAGGGAGAAATGGATGATTTTTTTGCTGCCACCAGCAGCACGGTCATATTGTTAAGTTGCTTGTTTTCATCAATAATTTGACAGTCAAAACAGAGATCCACGGCTGGAAGCGGAATATGTTTTTCCATTTCATAGGAAAGTGTGGTGCGGAGATTTTCTTTTACGGCCAGTGGAAAACGTATTTCCTTTGACAGAATAAGCTGACGGGGTATACCCAGAAAAACAGGGCAGTTGCCAATCCTGTTCGCTGTTTTGAATTCTGAAAGCAGTGCACTGACAGCCTCCAGTTTTTCCTGAAGCGAGAGGTTTGTCTCCAGGGAACAGATCGAATGAGTGCCCATTTTAACACGGGAGTAAGCTGTTTTGAGCCAGACTGTCACAACGCTGTTTTCTTTGATTTCAAGGCCGATGCTGCTGTGAAAACTCACTTTCCGGCCTCCGTATGTGCATACAGGGGATATTCCAGACTTTCGGTCCACTGCATCACGGTGTATCTCTCTTTCATACGGGGATCAATTTTCACCACGGCAGACACGCCTTCCCTTACAGAATTGTCTGAAACCGAACCTTCCGAGCGGATGGTCCAGACAGCGGACAACTGAACAGAAAGATACGGGGATACAGCAGCATATACCTCATCCCCCAGAACGGGCATCAGTTGGTTAAGGGATTTGAAATCCTTTTCCTTCCGGTACTCAGCTATGGCAGTTACCAGTTCTTCCGTCATTCCGGGCAGAGCCATCAGCATTTTCGCTGATGCGGCATTGATATTGATTCTGTTTGTTTCTCCCTGTGCCGGATCTGAATGCACAGTCAGCATTTCACGCAGCCCCCCGTAAAAAATCTCCGGGGTCATCCCCTTTACCAAAAGAAGTTCCTCCGGAGAATCAAAATTTCCGTTTTTGGCAGAATAGGGATTGGGAAGGGACTGATAATATTTGTTCTCTGCTCCGCTGATCCGGTGGAGATCATCGGCATCACGCCAGTCCAGAATGGAATCAGCAATAACTGCTTTTGTTTTTTCGTCAATGGCAAAAGCACTGAGAATCATGCCCAGCATCCGTTCATCTGCCCGGTTAATATCAATTTTTCCGCTTTCATTGTCCATATGCACAGTAAAATTTCCATACGCAAAAGGCACAGGCGGAATATCCGTATTGACCCGCCATCGGATAACTGTCTCCTCTTTGTCCTCATCATCCCCCTTTTTCCCAGTGGAAGCCAATGCCCCTTTCATTTCTTTAACCGGGAAAAGCCTTTTGTCCCCCGCTGTCTGAAAAGGATCACCTGCGGATGCCGGTGTTCCGGGATGGGTTTGGGAGCGAATCAGTTCTGCCAGAGCAATATTCAGCCCTGCTTTGGCAATATAATAAGCCCTTGTTTCTTCTTCAAAATTCCGGGTAATATTTATCTCTGTACGCATGGCATGGCAGAACTGTCCTGCAATCACAGAAAGCAGGGCCAGCACCCACAGGACAATGAAAAGGGCTATGCCTCTGTCATTCATCATTATTGCTTCCTTATCATAACTCTTTAATTTCTATTCCTTTTTCTTTCAGCAGAGACTGGAGATGCCTGAATTTTTTGTTTCATTTTCAAAATTTATCCTTATCGGATATGCGGATTCTCAGTTTAATCCACCGAAAACTTCCTGATTTGGCGGACTTCCTCCCCGAATGGGAACAATCACATATACGGCAGCCGATGATTTTTCTGACTGAAAACGGATTCTGACAGCACGGGGAAAACCCTTGTCCTTTTCTGAATCCCATGCAGACTGCCATTCCATTTTTGTTTCACCGGATTTCTCATCCACAGAGACTTTCAGATATTCAAATCCGAAATCTGCCATATCCCTTATCAGTTCATAATAATCATCCGGAGCAGGAATTTCCATATCTGCCGCATTTTTCAGCAGTAGCATATTTTTTTCATACAGGGACAAACGGGCAGAGGCTTTGTCAGATTCGGTCTGATACCGGACATATACCATGCCTGCGCTACTGTCCGGCATCAAAGATTTACGGGAAATGAATTCCACAAACACCTCATCCCCTTTGAACAGAACTGATTGGTTTTCTCCTGTTCTGGAAGCGGAGAGACAGACAGCAGCCAACTGCTGGCGCATCAGATTGAGAACAATCCGGTATCGCTGCCGTGCTTCCACATTTTCTTCCCCTTTTTCCCATGCCCTGACACCAATGCGGAGTGCGCTGAATATCAGCACCACAATCACAGCAACAATAGTGAGTGAAATCAGCAACTCCAGAAGGGTGAATCCGCAGTTTAGCTTATCCTTTTTTTTCATCACTGATTTTACGGGCCATATGAACTGTGCTGATTTCATACGACCGCTCACGTTCTCCGGCATCCCAGAACACAGATACGGACACATGAAAAAGATGATTCGGATCATCCGGTGATCCTATTTCTTTGTCTGCTTCATCTGAAACAATAGCAGAAACAGCGGCTTTCCAGCGGAATCCGTCCCCGAAATCGCCTTCAAATTCACCGTCCGCCATTTCCCTGTACAGCAGAATTTCTTCCATTTTTTCTCTGGCGTGAAATATGGCATGTGTATAATTTTCCGCCAGTCTTTCCGAATTCAGCCCTCCGGAAAAAAGCTGGAATATGCTGACCAGGGAAATCGCGAGAATCATCATGGCGGTCAGAGTTTCAATCAGGGTGAATCCGTGATTTGTGAAAACACTGTTTTTCATGCCCTGAACAAACTGGAAGTTTGTTCTGCTGTATAATATGCTGTTTTTCATGATCATTCAGTCAGTTCAACCGCGCCGGTGATAAAATCAGCATGAACCGTATATTTCCGATCCTGTTCATCTGTAATGACAATATCGCCGCCGCTGCTTCCACCCGTGGGATAAAAGGCAATCTGATCTGGCATTTTTCCAAATCTTTTCCCACCGTTTTTTTCAAAATGCACGCCATCCGGCAAATTATACACCTTTGTACTGTTTCCTGTCGGAAAAAAACTTTCCCCTGAGTCAGAAATATCTTTCCATTGCCGGTAATCCATAACTGAAATCCGGTTTGTATCCAAATCAAACACCGATACATAAGGGATTTTTTCAGCCACAGCCCTGCTCCGGGCATAGCGAAGGGATGCAGCCACCTTTTTGGCAGAGGTTTTTGCGTTCATTTTCATCAAAGTCCCGGCCATTTGGGGAACGACCATTACAGTCATAAGACTGATGATAATAAGGACAACAATCATCTCAAAAAGGGAAAATCCCCTTGCATCCGAATGTAGGATCATTGCCCAATATCTTTCCAGCTTACAATATCCTCATTCTCCCCTTCTCCGCCCGGAATTCCGTCCGCGCCATAGGAGATAATATCATAGGCTCCATGATCTCCGGGAGTTTTGTATTCATATGCCTTTCCCCAGGGATCCAGAGGAATTTCCTTGGGCAGATACGGCCCCTCCCATTTGCCCGGATTTTGGGGTTTTTCCCGCAGTGCTTTGAGATCAGCAGGAAATTTCCCCATATCCAGCCGGTAGGTGTCAATGGCTGTCTCAAATAGGGATATCTGGGATTTGGCTGCCTTCTGCCTGGCCTTTCCGGTTTTGCCGAACATCTTTGGCCCCACAAGAGCGGCCAGCAGTCCGAGAATCACCATTACAATCATCACCTCTATCAGAGTGAATCCTTTTTCTTTCCTTGACATTTTCTTCATGATTATATGCTCCTTCACAATAAAAAATGGATAAATCCATTGACAATATGTATAAAACAGATTTGAATTTTTTATATTTCCCAATCTGTTATTTTTAAACCTTCCACTCTTTCAAACTCTTTGGTGTTATGTGTAACCAGAACAGCTTTATGACTCAGGGCTGTTGCTGCAATCAAAAGATCATTCGGGCCTATCGGTGTTCCATTTGCTTTGAGTTTTGCACGGATTTTTCCGTAAAATTTTGCTGCATTGTCATCAAAAGGA
>CAZHPS010000164.1:0-13138 GCA_964534335.1 uncultured Desulfobacterales bacterium | reverse complement strand
AAGGCATTCCCACGCAAAGCGTGGGAACGAGAGGAAATGTCAACAGAACCTAATAAACATAATTTTTTCATCTGTGTCCTCTGCGGGTGTTTTTTTCTCTGTGTTCTCTGTGGGAAACCCCGATCCGGACATCCTGAAAACTTTATACACGAAAATTTATGGAACCCTACTTAAACTCTGCTGAGGCAAACCTTCGAATGCGTTATTTTATACCAAATCGCTATTGATTTTATATAATCCGAACATTTTTTTCTGTCTGATTACAGAAAGTTCTTTTTTTGATAAGTATGTTTTCAGCAGCGATTTGGTATTATACCGATTCTCTATTGAAAATATGCTTATCATTCCCCTCTTGAGAGGGGATAAAGGGGTGTGTTTGAGAATGGGAAAAAACACACCCCCTGCCCCCTCTCAAGAGGGGATTTTCTAAGATTTATATAGAATCAATGGAGAATTGGTATTACAACCGAAATGTTTCAAGTAATGGTATATCAAAATCAATTCAGAATAAATCCGGATTTTCCGATCTGCTGATTATAAAATTTTCAGAGATGCAACCGTATCCGGATATTCTTCCAGCAGGGCAAATATTTTTTCAATGTCATAACTTTCAATATGGATCAGCAGATCCGAGCCGTATGCAGACAGTTTTCCAATGCCGTGAAAATCACCTATTTCTTTTATTTCCTTTCCGAAGTCCTTAATATCCGGAATATACTGTTTTTTCCGCACCTCCTGCCATTTTTCCATGCGGTTTTCCAGCAGTCTGACAATTTCAGGTATTTTTTCCAAAATTTCAGGCGGATAACTTTCAGTCCCTGCTGCTGTGTTTTCTGCTTCTTTTTCCGAATACGGCAGAAAACGTCCCATTGCACGGAACAGCACCGCTCTTTCCACAGGTTTCACCACATACGCATCAAAACGGCTTTTCTGTATCCGCTCTTTTTCCGCTTTCATGGCCGAGGCTGTGAGTGCAATAATCGGGATATGCTTCAGTTCCGGATCACTGCGAATTCTTTCCCTTGCCTCAAATCCGTCCATAACCGGCATTTTTATATCCATGAGAATCAGATCAGGCCGGTTTTCCTTTGCAGATGCCACTCCCTCTGCCCCGTTTTCTGCTGCAAAAACCTTCAGATTCACCGCAGTCAGCATTTCCTGAATCAGACGCCGGTTCATTTCATTGTCATCCACCACCAGAACAGTTGCAGGCCGGAAAACAATGCTGTCCGCGTCTGTCATATCTGTTTCGGCATCAAGAGATGATACAGATGCAATGGGAACATTGTGCAGCAGTATGCAGAATTCTGTTCCCCTGTTCACTGTGCTTTTGACAGTAATAATGCCGTTCATCATTTCCACCAGATTCCGGGTTATGGTCAGTCCCAGCCCGGTTCCGCCGTAAGCTCTGGTGTTCTGTCCTGAAACCTGTGTGAATGCCTCAAATATTTCCTTCAGAGACTCTTTCGGAATTCCAATGCCGGTATCTGCCACTGCAATCCGGAGATTCACCCGGTGCTGATCATCGGGGATGTCCTGCTTTTGCACACTAAGCCGGATATGGCCTTTGTCTGTGAATTTAACCGCGTTGCCCACCAGATTGACCAGAATCTGGCGCATACGGATCTGATCGAGCATCAGTCCTGCCGGAATATCAGGGGCAATATCTGTGCGAAAAGCAATCTGTTTCCTCGCGCATTCCAGTTCAAACAGTTTGCAGATTTCTCCAAACAGAACAAAGGGATCAGCCGGTTCAGGGTTGAGTTCCATTTTTCCGGCCTCAATTTTGGACAAATCAAGAATGTCATTGATCAGGGTCAGCAGATTTTTTCCGCTGATCATCACAGATTCCAGATACTGGCGGTGTTTCGGATCAGTGATTTCTGATCGCAGCAGATCCGTGAAACCAAGCACGGCATTCATGGGAGTGCGGATTTCATGGCTCATGTTGGCAAGAAAACAGCTTTTGGATTTGGAAGCCAGTTCCGCGCCTTCCTTTGCAATTCTCAGATCCACAATTTCCTGCAACTGCCGGGTGATGATCCTCACCAGTCCGAACAGGGCAAAAATCGCGGAGATGAAAACAAAAAGCATAACAATGATATTCAGCATATTCAGCCGTCTGATGGGACGCAGCAGTTCATTCTTCTGTACTGTTACGCCCACAATCCATTTGATTTCACCCGGCATCCGCAATGCGGAAATATATTTCTTTCCCTGAAAGGAATAATACATCAGTCCATTGCCTTTTTCCTTCATATCCTGACGGGGAAGGTCGTTATAGATATTGAATGTCAGAATTTTTGAAGTTTCGGGATGAATGATGACCCGGCCATCTTTTTCACATACAAAGGCATATCCCTTTTTGCCGATTTTGACGGTTTTGATGAAATTTTCATTGAAATAGGATACAGACACAACACCATAGACAATGCCCACAATCTCATTTTCCATAAACAGGGGGCCGGACACGGCAAAAACCGGAGAGCCTGTAGCCGGGCTGAGATATATATTGGAAATATAAAATCTTCCAGCCAGGGCTTCCCTGAAAAATTTCTGATTTTGTATATTGGTGCCGATTTCATTTGTTTCTGAACCGGACACGACTGTTCCTTCGCAGTTTGCAACCATGACTTTTTCATAATAACCATAGTCAGCGCGGATTTTTTCCAGCAGCCGGAGCGCGGGTTCTCTGACCATCTCGGAGAGCAGATCCTGAACAACAGTGGTCAGTGTGGCATCACTGCTCCAGTAAAAAAAATTGAGGCGGATGTTTCTTACAGCCTCATCCATTGGACGCACAATGGCTTCGGCCTGATGCACCAACTGCTCTGAAATGGAATCCAGAAAGGTTTCTTCAAAGCGGAAATAATGGACAGCATTGGGGATGCTCATTCCCAGTATGATCAAAGTCACTGTGGGAAGAATAAATCTGCTTCGGAGATTCCATTTGTTTGTGTTCATTTTATGCAGCTTCGGGTTACAGGTTTCAGGTGTCAGAAGTTGATGTTATACCAAATTGCTTTCAAAGTTCGGGGAATGCCTCTTTTTTTGCCACGAAAAACACGAAAAATACGAAAAAACAGCATTTGGCATGCTCATGTTTTGAAAGCGAATTGATATTATTCTGTGTCATTTGCGGATCATCAGTTAGCAGCCGCGAGTCTCGTTACGGATAACTGTTCACTGAAATCTGCTAATACGGGGGGAAGAGTCTGCGGAAACCGTGAAAAAGCACAATGCAGAGAAAAAACAGGTTGCGCGGAAGTATGCCGGGGAGGAAATATTTCACGGGCCTGCCTTTGGACAGATTCCTGCTTTTTTCCTCCAGCCGATCTGCCATCTCCCGGAGAACATTCACAGATCTGGGCCATTCCCATATGCCTTCCATCCAGTCTTTGGGAATGCCGCTTTCTCCGGTCACTGCCCCGGCCAATGCACCGGCTATGGCTCCGGCTGTGTCTGTATCTCCGCCGCAGTTCAGCACGGAAGACAGCGTGGCTTCAAAATCCCCGAAATGCCGGTACCATGCGTATATTGCCACAGGAACAGTATGATACACATACCCGGAAACACCGGTGGAAAGTCCCAGCATATCGGCAAATTCACATACGGAAAGATCACGGACAGCAGCCTGGGCAGTCAGTCCGGCCACTCCCTCCCATCCGGTATTCTCTCCTTCCCCGGCTCTTGCCAGCATGTCTGAGAATTCTTTCACAGATGGACGCTGCACAGGATGTTTCATGATGATCCATGCGGCTGTATCTGCCACTGCTTTTGCTCCGATCATTGCTTTGGGATCAGTATGGGTAAGCCGGGTGGATGCGCGGACAAAATTTTCCCTTGCGCCAATATCCGCAGAAAAAAATGCTCCGATGGGAGCAGAACGCATGGCAGCACCGTTTCCTGCGGAAAAAATACCGCTTCTGTCCGGAGGAAAACCTGTCCAGAGCAGAAAAATGGCACGGAGCGTAGCCCATCCAATGCCTGCGGGAAGGGAAAGAAACCACCATTTCAGACATTCAGCCAGCCGTCCGGCAAAATTTTCAGGAGAATCCGGATGCGCCAGCAGACTTTGGGCCACAAACACGGTATGGTCAGTATCATCACTGATCATTCCCCTGCCAAACAGAAAGCGGTGCCGCCATCTGCCGGTGAAAAGTTTCTGAACACGTGTGCGGGAAATGCCTTCAGCCGGAAGGCCCAGGGCATCTCCCACTGCGGTACCGAGAATCAGTCCTCTGAATCTGTCACGCTGATCAGGCATATTCGCGTTTTCTCCTAAGTAAGGTTCCATAAATTTTCGGGCATAAAATTTTCAGAAAAACCGGATTTTTCCAAAAAATCCGGTTTTTTGAATACACGAAAACTTTTGTTTGCCTACTTACTCCGTCTTTCTGATGTCAGTGTCAGCCTCCTGAAACTGCCGGGAAATCAGATGCGGATCTCCTGTTTCTGCCACAGGTGAGGCAGTGGGAAAAACGCGTATTCTCAAATCCAGCCATTCCTGCAACTCCCGAATTCTCTGGGACAGTTGATAACGTCCGTCAGCAAAAACTCCGTAATCCCCGCCCCCGCCCATAGCCGAGGTAAAGCGGACAGTATTGGCATAAAACAGCCAGGTATCGCACCAGATTCTTTCCACAGCCTCATCAAAGGGATTTTCCTCCTGCGCAATTCCTTTGGCATAACCGCGAGTCCATATTTCACCCATAATTGCCGTGGCCGTGCGGACATCCGCATTGCTCTGACGGATGGTGTTTTCAAAGCGTTTCCAGTGACCTGAAACCCATGAACCTGAATGGCATGTAAGGCATATGGCCTGCATGGCTTCTGTTCTTTTGTCTTTTTCTGCGGGTTCAATGAGAAATCCCGAAGCAGGGGTTCCGTCCATATCCGCAGGCAGGGGAAGTCCGGATTTGTTCCGTATCCGTGTGGTATCCGGATGTTTCGGATGAGGATGGGCATAGATCAGACCGAATATCCGCCAGGAAAGCCTATCTCCGATCTGATGAGTCCGCTGTGCAACAGTCTCTCCGTCTGTGTTGACCACCAGACTCATATGGCAGGCCGCGCAGGTGGGCGCGCTGAAATCCTTGCCCGCTGTCCAGGGAACATTTTTGAAATTCCAGTCTTTGCTCATATCTGTATAGATATTTCCATGTTTGCTGGAAAGATAAACCTTGTAGGCAGGCACATCAGGCCCCAGATGACATTCCCGGCAGGTACCGGGTTTGCGGGCCATTTCAATGGAAAAAACATGACGGGGATGGCAGGCTGAACATGCGCCCCTTGTTCCGTCCGGATTGATGCGGCCAATGCCACCGTTGGGCCATCCTGTGATTTGCGGAAATTCCATTTCCCCCATCACGGTTTCACGGGCTTCCTGTCCTTTCACCTCCACCCTTGTTCCGTGACAGTAATAGCAGGCTTCCGCGCGGGTGTCCTCATCGGGTTTTTCATAACTGAGCACACCCTCATTTCTCACTGCTTTGCCGATGACTGCCTGCTCCAGTTTCTGGTAAACAGGGTTTTCTGCCAGATTTTTCCATGCAAAGGCCATGATATTTTCAGAAAACTGCTGCACTTCCTCACTGTGGCAGACCGCACAGTCTTTGGGGCTGACAATGGTGTGAATTTTATGGCCGTTATGCGTAAAGGTGTCAGCAGCATGATGTTCCGGATTGAGCATATGGCATTCTGCACATCCCACAGCCGTGTTTTTGAGACGATCCGGCACAGAGTTTGCAGATATTTTTCTTTCCAGTCCTTTGACCTCCAGTGCCTGTGCAGGCGTAAGCATGGCATGACGGCTGCGTTTCCAGTCTTCCGCAATTCCGGGATGGACGGAGGAATGGCATCCCAGGCATTCCTCGGTAATTTCACTCACAGGTGCGCGTCCGCAGACTCCTATCCCTGTAAACATAACACAGAACACAACAGTTGAAAAAAATATCCTTTTCATAATTTGCCTTTCTCCATCTTTTTTGCTTCAGATTTCATATCACTTTATAATCTGTGCAGAAGTCAGATACTGTCTGACCTCCCCGATGGCCTGACTGAATATTTTCTTTCCTGTGGCAATGGTGTATATATCCTCCTCACTGCCGCAGAGTTTGGCAAAGGTGGGGCCGATGACCACAGAGGGATCGCTTACATCGGAAAATGCTTTCAATGCTCCCACATAAATTTCCACCCGCTGCCTCAGAATACCGAAATAATCGGTTTCCTTTCCGGTCTGTGCTGCTGTCATTTCTGAAATTCCCATGCAAAAATGGTGAACCGTGTTCCAGAACATTTGGGCTGTCTGCTCCCTTTCCGGGTGCTGCCCCATGAAAAAAGAAATCCCCCATCCCACGCTCAGCATTTTCAGAAGCTGAATTTCATATTCCATTGTCACCGGACTGACCTCCGCCTCTTTGGGCATTGCTGCCAGCACCTGTTTCAGTTCATCCCTTGCAATCGCATAATTGAACAAATGTTCACTGATTTTTTCTGCTGCTGTCTCTTCTTTGGCAGAAGATTCCATTCTGTTTCTCCTTTTGTGTTTTGATAATGGGTCAGATTGCCTGATAATATCATCCCTTCCGGGATTCTGATTTGTTTTTTTCTGTAATAATGTCAATCCTTTCGGATTTTTTCCTGAAAGGCGTCAGCAGACAGATCAGCGGATTTACCCCACTGCCCTGTGTTTTGACTGAAACTCAGTTCAGTCTGAATTTTTGCATCCACTGTTCATTCCCCTTCTGAAAGACGATGCAGTCGCTGGCAATACGGATAACAGAAACATCAGCCAGCATGCCTTTCTCGCGGACAATATTGCCGTTGATGACGGCCATGCGCCCGGCAGGATCTTCAGACCATACCAATGCCTGTATGGCAAGACCGGTTACACCTGCGGTTTTTTCTTTTACAGAGGAGCAGTCTTTCTGTTCCGGAGGGGCAGATGCTTTTACCGGTTCAGACCTGGCAGAAGATTTTGTGGGTTCAGACCCTGAAGGTGTTTTCACGGGTTCAGGCTGTGCAGTTTTCTTAATGGGTTCGGACGGTACAGGCATTTTCACAGATTCAGGCTGTCCGGAACCGGACTGTGCATTCTGCATTTTTTTTACATCAGGAACCGGCAGAGGCTGAGAAACAGATACGGCTGTTTCAGTTTTCACCGGATTTTTTGACGCAGGAAGCATAGGCACAGGTTCGGTTTTCACCGGATTTTTTGACGCAGGAAGCATAGGCACAGGTTCGGTTTTCACCGGATTTTCTGGCGCAGGAAGCATAGGCACAGGTTCGGTTTTCACCGGATTTTTTGACTCTGGAATCAGAGGCACAGGGATGCCCGCAGGGGAAGCCGGTTTTACTGTTTCGGAAGCAGTTTTCTCACCTGTTTTTTCCGGAACGGTGCTGACAGTTTCCCTCAGTTCATCCGGTATCCGGAAGGGATCGTTTTCCCCCTCATTTTTCATCTGTTTTGCCGCCATATCCCGGAATTTTGACATATTTTCCTGTGTGCCTGCCGGAGCCGGAGGTACCGGGACGGATACGGAAGCAGGAGCGGATGTGTCAGTTTTGGGTGTTTCAGCTTTGTTTTCCGCATGTGCCGGGGCTTTATGTTTCAAAACCGCTTTGGAAGATGCCGGATCTGCGGATTTTGCATCTGAATCCCATGGTGCCGGGTTTTCAGACTGCGAATAAATCTGATCCGGTGCAGTTGCCGGATTCCGGGCAGCGGCAAACCATACCAGACCGATCAGCACTGTTATGCCAAAACATGTCCAAAGGATTTTGCCATAACCCCGGTTTTCCCGAATTCCTTTCCGTACCACCTGCTTTGTATCAGGAAAAGCGGGCAGAGAATGCTCCTGCCCCCCCTGTTCTGTCTCATCTTCCAGCTTTTTCAATGCGTTCAGTATGGAACTCAATCTGTGATCTCCCTTGTCTGACTTCCGGGCTGAGGAATTTTTTCTGTGATATGCGGAATGTTCAGTCCCGGTATTTCATTGTACAGAATGATTTTGGTGTGCGGACCCACCACACCATCCTTATACAGACCGTATTTTCCCTGGATCATTTTTACTGCATCCCTGGTCAGATCGTCAAACTCCGCTGTATTTTCCAGTCCCACAAATCCAATATCATGCAATATTGTTTTCAGCGTAAGCAGCGATTCACGGGGCGCATCGCGTGGAATGGTTCCGGTGATGCCAAAAAAATTTTTCCACAGTACAAAAGCCCTTCCTGTCCAGTACTGACTGAAAACATCAGGTTTGGAAACAATCTGCCGGTCTCCTGAAGCAAGAATGATGCGGCCGCTGCTGATCCGGGTGAGGGTAAGATGACAGGCTCCCCGGCCCCGTGACAGACGGAATTCCAGAATGGCAGGCAGATTCAGTTTCTGAATCAGTTGCGGATCATTTTCCACAGGAAGAATGGAAAATGAATTCTGTCTGGCCCCGTAAGTGAAATACGCCAAATCATCTTCTCCGCTTTCAGCTTCCCTTACCACAGCATAGGGCCGCCACAGACGGATGGCCGTGCGCAGTGCATCTGATCGGGAAGGAACCGTGCTGTTTTCCGCATTCAGAACATTTTCCAGATCCTCTGTCAGAGACTCACGGGGTTTTTCATCCGTATTTCTGACAGGTTCCTCAGGATTTCGGGTATCTGAATTTTCCCTGCTGTTTTCTGCCGATCCTGTGGTATCTGCAGGTTTTTCAGGAACAGTTCCGTCCGCGGGAGCATTCTGCCCGTCCCCGGAGCCTGTTTTCTCCTGTTCTGCCAAAGGCTTCTGCACAGGATCAGTCCGGGAAATATCTGTCCCTGTATTCCCGGCAGATATGCCTGGGGAAGATACTGTACTGTTTTCCGGTGTATCCTTCCCGGAAGGCTCCGGCATTTTCTCTTTTTCCGGCAAAAGGGCGGATGCAGGCGGATCAGATTCTGTTCCTGTATCCTTCATGGAGTCAGACCGGGCCGGATTTGACTGTGCTGTGCGAAACAGCAGATCCCGGAGAAATGAAAACCGATCCCCCCCAAAATGCCTGTCAATCTGTTCCGGGAAAAAAAACACCGCAGAAATAAGTATTCCTGTGACTGTGATCAGTGCCATCAGGGTTTTTCTGTCCCTGCGTGCAGCAGATTTCCGGATTTCCCCCCGGCCTGCCAGTTCCTGCACAGCGGTTCCGGCAATACTGCCCGTAATCCTGAAACTGTTCAGACTGAAGGCCGTGAGCATGGCCCGGTCACAGGCAATATTGATCAGCCGGGGAATGCCTCCGGAATAGCGGTAAATGGTTTTGAATGCGCTGCGGGAAAATTTCACCCCGGTTTTCTGCGCTGCAATGTGGATGCGGTGCATAATATAGGCGCAGGTTTCCTTATAATTCAGAGGTGTCAGGTGACAGCTCAGGGTAATGCGCTGACTAAGCTGGCGCAGATCAGGGGAATCCAGTTTTTCCCTCAGTTCGGGCTGGCCCACCAGGATAATCTGAATCAGTTTGCTGGTCTCTGTTTCCAGATTGGACAGCAGACGCAGCTGCTCCAGCACATCCCTGCCCAGGTTCTGGGATTCATCAATAAGCAGAATGACCTGTTTGCCTGCGCGTTTTCTCTGCATGAGAAAAATGTTCAGAATGTCAATCAGTTCTTTGACAGTCCCCGCATCCGAAGGAATGCCGAACTCGTCATTGACTGCCCTGAGCAGTTGCACCGCATCCAGCATGGGATTGAAAATATAGGCTGCTTCCACGGATTCCCCCAGATTTCCCAGAAAAACCCGGCAAAGGGTGGTTTTGCCGGTTCCCACCTCTCCGGTGATCTCCACAAAACCGTCCCCCTGGGATACGGCATACCGCAGATGCGCCAAAGCCTCCTCATGACTCCTGCTCAGAAAAAGATAGGCAGGATTTGGCACGAGCTGAAAGGGTCTTTCTTTGAATCCGAAAAATTTTTCGTACATGTTTTTTTCCTGTTTCTGAAATCACCCGCGTATGATGCTTATATGCAATCCTGAGCAATATTTCAACAGATACCTGAAAAAAACATTCTGCATCCGGAAATATTTATTTCACAGTGAATATCGTGTTCCTTCTTGAAATTTTTTTAAAATCATACCATAATCCGTAAAAAAGGAAAGCATTGGTATTTGCTGTTTCTTCGGATAAATCTGGCAACTCTCTGAAAATAAAAAAATAACAAAGCATTGGATGTCCGGACATGAAAAATGTCCGGCCCATCCTTTTCCCGTCCGGATAGATTCCCGTCCGGATATGTTACCGGAATGATGCGGGTATGATGAAACAGATGCAGGATATATGCTGCGGCGACAGGGACAGTCCCATTTCTCAGGAACTGTCTGATATTTTTTGCAACATCGGAAGAGTGCTGACCTCATCGCTCAATCCCAAAAAGGTTTTCCGCAGGGTGATGAAAATCATCGGGGAATATTTTTCCCCGGAGAACTGGTCTTTGCTGCTGATGGAGGAAAATACCGGAAGGCTGAGATTTGAGATTGTGATGGGTTTGGATTCGGACATACTGAAAAAAGTGTATATTGAAAAAGGGGAGGGAATTGTGGGATGGGTCTGTGAACACGGAATTCCTGCTTTGGTTGCCGATGTGCAGAATGATCCCCGTTTCAGTCCCCGTGTGGATCGTCTCATCGGATTTACCACACAGGCCGTAGTCTGTGTGCCTCTTCTCAATGCCAAAAACCGTGTGGTGGGAGCTATTGAACTGGTTAACAGGATTCTGCCTCCGTCTCTGAAATCAGCGCATGGGGAATGCACAGAGGGCGTATGTCCATCATGCAATACATTTACGGAAGCAGATATGAAAATACTGGCAGCCATCGGTGCATTCACCGGCATTGCAGCGGAAAATGCCTTTCTGCACCAGAAGGTCAAAGAACTGGCCCTGATTGATTCTCTGACAGGAATCAGCAACCGTCTCAGTTTTCAGGAAATACTGAGACGTGAAAGCGAAAGGGTGCGCCGCTACGGCCATCATATCTGCATACTGATGATTGATGTGGATGATTTCAAAAACGTCAATGACAATTACGGGCATCTGACCGGAGACAGGGTGCTTTGCGATATTGCCCGTATTCTCAGCTCTTCCGTGCGGGAATCTGATTTTGTTGCCAGGTTCGGAGGGGATGAGTTTGTGGTGCTTATGCCCTTTGCCGGAGAATCCGAAGGACTGCTGCTGGCAAAACGGATACAGGATATGATCCGGGAATGGAATGAGCGGGAAAAAATACCGGGACTGAAAATGGAAATCAGTATCGGGGTTCACGCCAGCGGCCCGGAAAATATAGATAATCTTCTTCTGGAGGCGGATCGGGAAATGTACCGGTGCAAAATTTTTCGGAAAAAACCCGGTGAAATCACTTCGGAAGAGCAGATGCGCTGCTATCTGTGGCATAATCTTCTGACGGAAGATGAGAACGGTCTCATGTCTCAGGAAGATTAGCTGCACTGCCGCTGTGCAGGGGCAGAGGATTCCAAAACTGAAAGTCAGGTTTTGATTAACCGCAAATTTGCATTTGTGATTACAGTCTCTGCGTTCTTTGTGACATCTTTATGTCCTTTGCGGTTAAAACGCACAGAATCAAAACTGATACCAAATTGCTTTCAAAGACTGAAAAACGACTTTGTGTTTTTACCACGGAATACACGGAACACACGGAAAAAATGTGAAAAAAGGCACTGCCGTCCTGTCATGTTCTGAAAGCTGGTTCGTATTATAGGCTTTAAGAAAATAATTTTGGGGTTTTCTGTAGGTTGGGGTGAACTCAGTGAATCCCAACAATTTCAGAATATTGTGGTTCACTGAGTTCACCCCAACCTACTCCAAAATAATTATCTTAAAAGCTATAGTACAGTTCCGGCCAAATCCGGCCGGTATTAAATTGCTGTAAAACAGCAATGGGCTGTTTTCATAATATAAACATATTATTCAGAAAGGAAAAAAATCAATGAGCAGAACAATGGAAAATCTGAAGGAAGCCTTTGCCGGTGAATCCCAGGCCAACCGCAAATATCTGGCATTTGCCGAAAAAGCAGACAAAGAGGGATATGCACAGGTGGCAAAACTGTTCCGGGCAGCAGCCGCGGCAGAAACGGTTCACGCGCATGCCCATCTGAAAGCCATGAAAGGGATTGGAAGCACCGTTGAGAACCTGAAATCAGCCATTAGCGGAGAAACCCATGAATATGAAAGCATGTATCCGCCCATGATTGAAGCCGCAGTGGCAGAGGGCGACAAGACTGCTGAGCGTTCCTTCCGCTTTGCCAATACTGTGGAAAAGACGCACGCTGATCTGTACAGAAAAGCACTGGAAAAAATGGGGGATCTGGAAAATACAGATTATTATGTCTGTCCGATCTGCGGCCATACAGTGGAAGGCGAGCCCCATGACAAATGCCCTGTGTGCGGCGCGGCTGCAAAGGTGTTTTTCAAAGCAGAATAAATTCCATGCACCCTGTTGCCTGACCACATTGGATTTTGCAGAATTACATACTGAATTTTACAAAAAAATTCAGTATGTAATCCCTGTTGTCTCATATTGCGCAGCCGGATGGTTTCCCGGTTTTGTAAAAAACTTCCGTGTCTTTCCGTGCTTTCTGCGAAAGAAAAAGGATAAGCAATTGAGCCACGGAAAACACGGAAACACACGGAAAATTTTATCAGACCTCTTTCAAAAGTCTCTGGCTACCTTCTGTTATCTATAATCATAAGCGTTAAAAATATACTTTTGAAAGAAGTCTGATGTTTTTCTTAAAGTCTATAAATATCCCTCTTAAGTAACATGAAAGATTTGACAACTTTCCAAAAGTTGTCAAATCTGCGGGATATTTTTTCCGGAAATCACCCTGCTTCACATTATCAGATTTTCAGAACAGCCATTCGGGAGGATTTATGCAGACATCAGTTGAGCAGGCAGCCGGAAGCCCTCTGTTTCCGGTCTTTTCTTACGGCCAGATGTTGGATGAAACAGGGAAATCAGAAAATGATTCCCGCGTCATTTATCCGGAAAGGGATGGAAAACCCATGGGAGAAACACAGTTCCACATCACAGCGATTATGCATCTGTACCAGTCTCTGGAGCATTTTTTCCGGCATCATCCTGATGTATATA
>CAZHPS010000163.1:0-13175 GCA_964534335.1 uncultured Desulfobacterales bacterium | reverse complement strand
TTTTTCTGTAATAATGTCATCCCTTCCGGGATTCTGATTTGTTTTTTAACTCTTTTTCTATAATAATGTCAATCCTTTCGGATTTTTTTCATCCGGGTGTCAGCCCCGAATCAACGGATTTGATCCACTACTGTTCGGTCAAGATTAAGATGACGGGTACGAAACCCTAAGGGGCTTGAAGACCCTTAGGGTTTTAAGACAGCAGCCAAACCGTCATTCAAACCTTGACGGAACACTACCAGAGTATTTATCATTTCCCCTGCATCACGGGTCTCGGATATTCCTTTCGCCCGGTTTCTGCCAGGGAATATCCCGGATATTCAGGATACAGAACTGAGGCCAGCAGAGCATTGCCGTAAAGTCCCCAGAGTGCATCCGCATCAAGCACGGCAGCCTGTTTCGGCAGTTCCATAGTGATGACCGGAATGCCAAGTTCTTCCCCCGCGTAACTGCCCAGAGATCCGGGCATTGCTCCGATTTTCCGCACAGGCAGATGGCAGTGATCCGCAATGAACCCGGCCAGCGCATCTCCTGGGCCGTCATAATCAATGCAGTTCATGGGTTCATGAAGGGTGATGATTCTGACCGGACGGTAGGTGTGAATCAGGCGCATGATAATTTTTGTTTCCGGTTCCGAGCAGGGATATTCACCGGACTGTCTGCGTTCCTTCCGGTTGCCTGAGGGAAAATTGCGGTTAAGATCCACTTTCCGATCATTGAAACGGGCAAAAGATGCCATGCCATCGGGATTGGCCGCAGGCAGAAGAATGATTCTTCTGCCTGCCAGCAGATGGGGATTTGCGAAAAAATGCTGCCGCAGCCGGTATGTCAGGGGTGTTCCCGCGATCTCATCCCCATGTATGGAAGCAATAAGGAGAATGCTTTCTTTCCCATTCCCCATGATGATGCAGGGAACAGGCCGTTTTTTCACTGAATATCCTGCAATAAATTCCGATACCGGAACCTGCGGACGGCTTTCTGGGGGAATGAGAGGCAGGGACTGCTTCGCGCAGCCCCACAGAAATATCATACATATCCAGACAGAAAAAAAACAAAATACCTGTTTACGGAAGATTCCGGGGCAAGGGGAAGGTTTCATAGGCAGACTTTTTTTCACTCCCTGTTTATCTGATTTGTTTGCATTGACTGTGAAATATGCTATAGTGTTTTTCCGTCAAAACTGCTTCTGGGGTTTTAACACAAAAAACAAAAAATTAAAAAAACGCAATGATCCGGTTTATAACATATTCTGTTTCCTGTATGCAAGCATGAAGTAAGGGGAAATCTGCTTTTCAAAGAAGCTGGGTCAGTACCGTGTTCAGACAAAGGAGGAAAAAAAGAGATTCCTGTCAGAAATCTGCTGTCCTGTCTTTTTGACAGGAAGCTGTCTGCTTTGGGCATAAACCCCTTCCGGTGTTCATGCCTTCAGTCCTGTAAGCACCGGGAAGCTGAGCAGCCTGGGCAGGGGCTCTGGTCATTCAAATATGTGTTGAAATATTCATGAATTTACGAATACAGTGGCAGCAGAAAAAAGCAGAATATGAAAAAAAATATTTATGTTCAGGAGGTAATCTTTTTATATGTTTAGCATTTTTGAAGATGAGGATTTTATCCAGCTTAAAATCAGCACAGATATGCGGCATGTCAAAACACTTATGCACCAGGTCAGAAAATTTCTGCAACGTTACTGCAGTGTGCAGGATGATAATCCCCTGATTCTGATTCTCAGGGAACTGATCAGCAATGCCATTGAACACGGCAACAGGAACACGGAAAACCTCAGCATTATGGTTTCTGTGGAACATACCGGAAATCAGATTTTTAAGATCATAGTTGAAGATGAGGGAAAAGGATTTGATTACAAAAATGCTGAAATCAAAGCAGGTGAGCCTGTTGCACGGAACCGGGGACTGGGTCTTGTCAAAGCCGTTTCAGAGCGGATAGAATTCAGCGGCAAAGGCAACTCTGTGTCTGCATGGGTGAAAATTTCACGGGACCCGGAATTTGCTGTAAATTCCCTGATCAGTGAAGACGGAAAGGAATGGGCGGTCATACACCCGGCAGATGGTGTTACTGCTGGCAATGCCCCAAAATTCAGGAATGTTCTGCTCGATCTCCTCAGCAGGGGATGCACACATTACCGATTTGATCTCGCTGATGTGGATGATATGGATTCTGTCAGTCTGAGTATTTTTATCAAATTTTCCAATCTGCTCCGCGACAGACATCCGGATGCACAACTGGAAATTGTCAACGCAAACCCGGACATTGTCAACCTGATGCGCATGACCCGTCTGAACAGGGTTTACCGGATAGAATAAAAGGAACGGAAAATGGATTACAGTCAGTCAATTCTGGAAGAATTTGCCACTGAATCGCTGGAGCATCTGGAACATGTGGAAAATGACATTCTGCTGCTTTTCAAAGGGGATGTTTCCGCAGACTGCGAAAGGATAGACACAATATTCCGTTCCATACACTCCATCAAAGGCGCATCCGGATTTATCCATCTTACGCAGATAGCAGCACTGGCCCATGCAATGGAAAATCTCCTGGATGCGCTGCGTTCGGAAAAAATCAAAGCGGATCAGTCTGTTGCGGATGTGCTGCTGGAGGGAACAGACATACTGCGCATCATGCTCTGTGATCCGGTACACAGCAATGATTTTGACATTTCCGAAGCATGTGAGCATCTGACAGTTTTTATGAAAAAATCCGAATCCGGTGAAACATCCGAAACTCTGACACAGGATTTTCATCCGCATGAAACTCCGGGGGAGGCAGGTACAGAATTTGTCTCCGCAACTCTGCCCGGTCAGCCGGAAGAGGAAGTTAAATTTGTCATCAGACAGTCTGTTTTGGAAAAACTGCCTCTGACAGAGGATTTTCTGTATGCGCTGAAATATGATTTTGATGAACTCGGCAAAACAGCAGGAAAAAGCCCGGTGATCGTGATTCGGGAACTGCTGGCAGCAGGTGAAATTCTGGATGCGGAAATCCGTACAGGCCCGGGAAATCTGCTTGAATTCCTTCCGGATGAACCTCTGCTGTATTTTGTCTTATATGCAAGTTCCCTGTATGCGGATGATCTCTGTGATGTACTCGGCCTTTCCGGCACTGCCGCTGTTTTGCTGGATCGGAATAAAATACTGGATAAACGGACTGATCCGGCTGATATTTTTCCCGGGCATGCAGCATGGATTTCCCTTGATCGGGACAGTTCCATTTCCGGTGATGATCAGCAGATTTCCGAATCAGTCCCTGATACCGGGAAAACAGAAATCCCTGAAAACACCTGCACTGAAAAAAAAGTGCTGCGGCCTGTGCAAAATGAAAAATTCACTGATCCGGAAAAAAAGGCACTTGCCGAAACCGGCGGTTTTATGGGAGGGAGACAGCATGATATCCGGATTGATCTGGAAAAACTGGATTTGCTCATCAACCTGGTTGGCGAACTGGTTATTGCAGAATCCATGATCACAGACCGTTGTGACCGGACTGATTCTGATTCACAGGAATCAGGGAATTCATCCCGGAATCTGCGCCGGATCATATCTGAACTGCAGGATGCTGCCATGTCCATGCGCATGGTTCCCCTGACCCAGACTTTCCGGAAAATGGCCCGGCTTGTCCATGATCTGTCCGGAAAACTGGGCAAACCCTGCACTTTGGAGGCAGCAGGGGAGGAAACCGAACTGGACAAAACTGTCATCGAGCAGATCACGGATCCCCTGCTGCATATTGTCCGCAACTGCATAGATCATGGCATTGAAAATCCGGAAGAACGGAGATCTGCGGGAAAATCTGAAAACGGAACCATCCGTATTGAGGCCAGGCACAGGGGGGGAGAGGTGCTGATCCGCATTTCAGATGACGGCAGGGGACTGGAGCGGGAAAAAATCCTTGCCAAAGCTGCTCAAAGAGGTATTCTCCGGGAAGAACGCATACGTCTGGACACCCAGCTCCTTGATAACCTGATATTTGAACCCGGTTTTTCCACAGTGGACAGGGTGACAGATATTTCCGGCCGGGGCGTGGGGCTGGATGTGGTGAAAAAAAACATTGAAAAACTCAAGGGACGTGTGGATGTCCGGAGTACAAAAAATCAGGGAACGGTTTTTCTGCTCCGTATTCCCCTGACCCTTGCCATTATTGACGGAATGCTCATCCGCGTGGGATCATCCCGTTTCACCATCCCGCTTCTTTCCATCCGTGAATCTTTCCGGCCCGCGCCTGAGCAGATTACCATGACAATGGAGGATCAGGAAATCGTCAGAATCCGTGACGAGCTGATTCCTGTGGTGCGTCTGCATGAAATCTGCAAAATGATTCCTGACCATAAGGAACTGGACAAAGGCATTCTGATTCATGCGGCTTCCGGCACCCGGAATATCTGTCTGTTTGCAGATGAAATCATAGGACATCACCAGACTGTTATCAAAAGAGTGCCGGATTATGTGGCATCCGCGCGGGGAATTTCCGGATGCACGATTCTCAGCAGCGGTGAAGTCAGCCTGATTCTTGATGTGGGGGATATTATTGACCTAAGTGAGCAGTAGGTTGGGGTGTGGAACGAACATCAACAATTTCAGAATGTTGTGGTTCACTGAGTTCACCCCAGCCTACTCCAAAATAATTATCTTAAAAGCTGTACAATTCGGAATGCAAATCCGGAGGAGTGCAGAAACTGGGCGGAGCGGTTTTCTGCACACCCCCCAGCAGCGGAAAAACTGAAAATACTTTATCAAATCAATAGAGAATTGGTATGCCCCATTCCCGTGAAAACCGGAATTCCGCAAAAGGCCGGAATCTCCATTTTTCCTGCAACAGTTTGAAGGATTTGTCCTCTGCGGAACAAAATTTGACAGGAATTCACAGGTTTCGCCGGTATGCAATTTTCCTGCAGGGGACCACCATATGCCGGGAAAGGAAATAAAATGGATAACAAATATAAAATTCTGGTTGTGGATGACGAACCATGGAATCTGCAGATAATGAGACAGATACTTAAGGATCGCTATGATGCATCTTTTGTCACAGACGGTGAAAAGGCTCTGGAACTGGCGCAGAAGATGCATCCTGATATCATTCTTCTGGATATAATGATGCCAGGAATGGACGGATACCGTGTCTGCGAACTGCTGAAATCCAATGAGCAGCTCCTTGAAATACCGGTGCTTTTTATCAGTTCTCTAAATGATACCGGTGACAAGGTAAAGGCATTTGAGGTCGGCGGTGTGGATTATATCAGCAAACCTTTTCAGAAGCAGGAGGTGCTGGCCCGCATCAGTACACACCTGAACAACCGCACTTTGCAGAAACGTCTGAAGGAAAAGGTGGCTGAACTGGAAGAGGCCCTTGCCAGTATCAAAACCCTTAAGGGACTGCTGCCCATATGCTCGCACTGCAAGAAAATCCGTGATGATCAGGGATACTGGAAACAGATGGAGGTTTATATACAGAATCATTCTGATGCCATGTTCAGTCACAGCATATGCCCGGACTGCATTGAAAAAATCTATGCCAAAGAGGAATGGTACAAAAAAGACAAAGCTGATCAGCAGCACATATCTGAAGAAAAGTAGAACATGCTTCCGGCATGTTTGCAGACAGAACATTATTCCGGCTTATTTATGAACGGTGGGAAAATATGGAAAGCAATGAACCGCATATCCTTGTGGTGGATGATGAACCTGTAAACCTGCAGATTATGAGATTCATCCTGAAAGATTACTGTCAGGCAGCCTTTGCCACAGGCGGGGCAAAGGCTTTGGAACTGGTGGAAAAAATCCGGCCGGATCTGATTCTTCTGGATGTCATGATGCCGGAAATGGACGGGTTTGAGGTATGCACCCGTCTGAAAGCAAACCCGGAAACCCTTGATATACCGGTTATTTTTCTCACAGCCAAGTCACAGACCGAAGACATTGTGCAGGGATTCAGTGTCGGCGCGGTGGATTATGTCACCAAGCCTTTCCGGAAAGAGGAACTGCTGGCCAGGGTCAGAACCCATATCCGGCTCAGGGAAACCGAAGAGGCACTGCGCTGTGCTCTTTCGGAAACCGAAAAAGCAAAGGAAAAGGCAGAATTCGCTCTGCGGAGGAATCTGGAAATGCAGCGGCAGATACAGCAGGATCTCAAAGAAGGTGCTGCCATGCAGAAAAAATTTCTCACGGGACAGGAAGTGGCTGTCCATCTGCTGGCGGAAGCCGGATTTGCCATGCACGTATATAACCGCGCTTTTGCCACGGTTTCCGGGGATTTTTTCTATCCAAAGGATCTGAAAAACCGCTGTGCCGGACTTTTCTTTGCCGACACCTGCGGACACGGACTTGCTGCGGCTCTGATTTCCATGCGGATTTTGGGACTGCTGCAAAGCCTTCCCCTGTGGGATGATTCGCCTCTCAACTATCTGCGTGCTGTGAACAGGGATATCTGCGATGTCATGCCCCAGGAGCGTTTTATCACCGCATCCTGTCTGATTTTTACAGGAAACATGGTTCTGATCTCCAATGCAGGCCAGCCTTTTCCCATTCTGATTTCAAAGGGATGTGTAACAGAGATTGCTTTGCAGGGAATGCCCCTTGGAATCATTGATCCCTTTCCCCTTTCAGAGGCCGGCATAAAAATGGACAGCCGCGACCGTCTGCTTCTTTACAGTGACGGCATCACAGAATGCGAAAATGCAGAAGGAAAAATGCTGGGAAAAGAAGGCTTTTTGAATTTTCTCAAAGAACATGCTGTTTCTGACAGCACTGCATTGAAAGACAGTATCCTGCATATGCTGAATGAATTTGCGGAAAACGCTCCACGGAAGGATGATATTACCCTGATCATCATTGAAAAAAAATGATGTGGCAGGTTTTATGGGAAATTCGGGTAGTGGGACTTTCATACTGATTATTTTTTATTTTATAAATCAAAAATTTATTAAAAAATATATGCGGACTGTTTCAGGATGTATCTGCACTGTCTGTACTGACATGTCAAATCTGACTATTGTTCTGTCAAGGTTACGCTGACGGGTAAAAATGCCTTTGGTTTGGACAGTCACAGGAAAAACAGCCCGTCATTTAAATCTTGACAGAGTACTAGTACACGACCAATTTGGATTTTATGGTATCAAATCCCCTCTTGAGAGGGGGCAGGGGGTGTGTTTGGGTGTGCAATTCCGGACACACCCCTGCCCCTCTCAAGAGGGGAATATATAAAATTCAACGTGGTCATGTACTAGTACATAACCAATTTATTTTTTGTATTATCAAAATCACCGTGTCGGATTACGCTTACGCTAATCCGACCTACGATGATTATCCAAAATTCAACGTGGTCATGTACTAGTGATCTGTCAAAATAATAGGAGTTACGCAGTTGAATTTTAACATATTGATTTTTATAGATGCCAATGTTGCACTGCACAAATCGGCCTGTTTAAAATCAGGTAGTTGAAAAAAACAACTGCGTAACTTCTGTCATAATTGAATTTAACCGGAAAATGATTCCATACAAAGTGTCAAACTGCAAGTTTTGCTCTCCTTGTCCCAAAAATTTCCGGAGGAGTGCAGAAAAGACGCTGTGTGCAACTTTTTCCAAATCAGGAGCCAGGAATTTGTTTGAAAACAATTTTGATGAACCCGTAAAAAGTCCTTTTTCCAAAATTTGGATATAATAAAATCAGCCGGTTAATATCTGTCAAAACCTGATTTTCCGACTTTTTACGAGCCCATCAGTTTTTACCGCTTATTTCCCGGCCCTGAGTTTTTTCAGACTTTCCCGTGCAAATTCAATAGATGGATCTATTGCCAGGGCTGTTTCAAACCAGGCTATGGCTTTTTCCCTTTCCCCCATTTCCCGGTAATTGACCCCGATATTGGCATGGTCAATCGCGGACGAGGGATTGAGGCGCAGGACTTTCTGAAAACTGTCAATGGCTTTTTCATGCTCTTTCAGTTTGAAATAACAGAATCCCTTGAGATTATGAATATCGGTTCTGTCCGGGTCCAGTTCTTCGCCTTTTGTGAGAACCTCCAGCGCACGGGCATATTCTCCCATTTCTTTGAGACAGACACCCATATAGGAATAAATGCCGGGAATATCCTGCGGATTGGGATCAAGATTCAGGGATTCCTCCAGATAGGACATGGCAGAGTCCGGATCGCCCACTGCAAGATGGGAAGTTCCCAAAAAAAAGCGGACATAATATTTGCGGGGAAGCAGTTTTTCCATATGATGCAGCATGTTTATCGCCACGGACGGGATATTCCTTTCCGCTGTCAGCCTGGCGCAGAACATGCCCACACTGCTGCCGGCTGCGCGTTCCCGGAAATGCGCGCCCGGCACAATAATATAGAAGGCCGGTATCTCCAGCATGGGGTGTGCCGTATTTACAGCAATTACTTCCCTGTCTTTTCGGGAGAGAGCAGACAGAAGATTCAGAATCTCGACTTTGATATTGTCATTTGACAGATCCGGCAGATCCGAAATCAAAACCTGTTTTCCGGGATTTGTGACAAATTCTGCATCTTCCATCCGGGAAAATTTTGGCAGTCCGCTGGCAACATAATTTGATCCGGTATTGAAATCCCCGCCAAGCTGGGCAGTTTCACTCAATGCCCGGCTCAAAGCCTTTTGCGGATTGGCAGCGGTTCCTGCCGTCCATACAATTTCACTTGCATCCGGAAAGGTCGCGGGATCAAAAGCCAGCACTCCTACTGTGGGAATGCCGGTATCCAGGGAAAAATCCGACAGCCACAGTTCTATGCCCGCGTTCCGGTATTTTCCGAGCATTTCCCTTACCGCAGGATCGGTTGCTGAATCTGGATCAATGAGAGGAACCTTCAGCCTTTCCTTACTGATGACAGAAGACACATGCCGTTCCACCACCTCGCAGATTCCCTGTGCCAGTGCCTCTTCCTGACAGTTGCCTGCACACGCGCCGTTGAATTCATTGATGGTGTAAAACCAGTCAAAAGGAATCAGCACTTCCCTGTCCTGCGTGAGATTGTATCCCTGTGCCCAGCGCAGGGGAAGGGCTTCAAATATCTTCCGGGCTGCCTCTGCATCTTCTGACCGGTCATGCACAGATTCCGCAATCTGCCGGAAAGAAATGGCCCGGTCTTTGAGATTTTTGTACTGATCTGTAAAAAAATTCCGGGAATTTGTATAAAAACTGAAAAAACTGAAACGCTCGGCCAGTTCCATGACCGCGCTGGCCTCGGCCTGGTGCGGACCTGCCCCTTTGCCCATCTGTTTTTTCGTACCGGTAAGGGCCAGAGCATCCGGGCCGCACACGCTGAAATAGACCGGAATATCCAGACGGCCATTGTCAATCCTCCGGGTTTTTTCCAGAATATTGAGATTAAGATGCTTTAATTTATCCATAAAAAGTCTTACGGTCTCTTCCGGGGCAATGACCTTGTCCTGATCCCGTGTTTCTTTTTTATAAGCGTCCTGCAGGGTGATTCTGCTCATGTCTGTCTCCGTAAAATATCTGTAATCTGAACGATCTTTGACCATATTTTCCAAGTTGACCATTTTTCGGACAGGATTACAAGTTTTTTTTCAATTGACTTGTCTGAAATAATCTGCTAAAGGACAAATCATAAACCTGATGGGGATGTGGCTCAGCTGGGAGAGCATCGCGTTCGCAATGCGAGGGTCAGGGGTTCGAATCCCCTCATCTCCACCATTTTTTTTATCCCTTTTATTGATCCTTTTTGATGCCTGACCGGAAAAATGCACCATAGGCAGGGAAGTCATGAAAAAGGGAAGCATTGTGCCGGGGACTGCCTGATGGCCGGGAAAGAACATTCAGAGTTGGTCTCAAAAAAATGACTGTACCCTCCTTTGCGGGCTATGCCGTAAAGGAGGGTTTGTTTTGATGCGGGGTATATTAATGAAGCATATTCTGGTTTGCATGATGATTTTCTGCACAGTGGGCATCAGCGCGTGTTCCGCTCCGGAACCAGCGATGAAAACCCTTCAGGTTCCAAAGGAAATGAAAAAAATTCTTGTGGTTTCCTTCCGCAGCACCGGCATGGACAGCAAAGAGGGCCATGACATCCGCTGTCCTTTGAGCGGAAAAATTTTTGCCGGCGGAGTTGTGGAAAGCGGAGCGGAAACAGTTCTGAACAGCCATCTGGCTGATATTCTGAAAAAACACCCCCAGTTCAAATTCATATCCCCGGAACAGCTCAGGGATATAAGATCCGGTCTGTCAGAGGAAAGCGGGGAACGCGAAATTCTGGTGGAAACCGGTCGGAAACTCGAGGCCGATGCAGTGCTGGCCGGACATATTTACCGTTTCAGGGATCGGGTGGGCGGAAATCTTTCCGTGGAATCCCCGGCATCAGTGGCCTTTGATCTGCATTTTCTCCGGGTTGCTGACGGACGGGTGCTCTGGTCAGGCCATTTTGATGAAACCCAGAAGGCTTTGACAGATGATCTTTTCAGGTTATCCACATTTCTCAAACGGGACGGACAGTGGATTACCGCAGATCAGATGGCTGTTGCCGGCCTGGATACCGTGATGGAGGCTTTTACCCTGCCATGATTATTATACCGGCAATTGATCTGAAACAGGGAAAATGCGTCCGGCTGCTCCAGGGCAGGATGGACGCTGAAACAGTTTTTTCTGATGATCCTGGTGCTATGGCTGCGCGCTGGGCCGGTGAAGGGGCGGAGATCATTCATGTGGTGGATCTGGACGGTGCTGTGCGCAAAACCCCGCAGAATCTGGTGTCCATAAAAAAAATTCTGGAAACAGTGAAGATTCCCATACAAATCGGCGGAGGCATACGGGATGCGGAAACTGTGGGGATGTATCTGAATCTGGGTATACAGCGGGTGATTATCGGCACAGAGGCCATTCGGAATCCGCAACTGGTCAAAGACGCGTGCAAAGCATTTCCGGGCCGGATTGTGGTTGGAATTGACGCAAGAAACGGCATGGTGGCAATTGAAGGCTGGACACAAACCACAAACACCCCTGCAACAGATCTGGCAAAAATGTTTGAAGACAGCGGTGTCGCGGCCATCAACTTTACCGATATCAGCCGTGACGGTATGCAGACAGGTCCCAATATTGAAGAAACACGGAAACTGGCAGAATCTGTCTCCATTCCGGTGATTGCTTCCGGCGGTGTATCCACCCTGTCGGATATACTGAACCTGCTGCCTTTGGAAGCAGCCGGCGTGACCGGCGTGATTACAGGCCGCGCTCTTTACAGCGGCACACTGAATCTGAAAGAGGCCATTGCCGCAGCCAGGCAGTCCGGGTAATTCTCTGCAACGCAGCGGATCGAAAATCCCGCGGTATGGTATATAATTAAAAAAACCGGAAATTCCCATGTATGGGAATTTCCGGTTTTTAATCTGCCGATATTCCGGTCTTTCTGTTTTATACAGTATCTGATCTCCCGCCTGCACCGAACAGTTTTTTTCTTTCCGTGATTGACAAAAATATCTTCCAAACTTATACTGTAATTTTGCGATAATTACGGAATGTTCCAAAACTGCCCTTTATAACTGTGATGAAGTCCGTGAGTCTGAATGAATTATTTCAATCACCCTTCACAGCAATGTTATACAGATGAAAGCAGGTATACTGATCCAATTTTGTTTTTTCCGGCACAGAAATTGCTTTAACCATCAGTCAAAGGCATTTTGGATTCCGGTTATAAGAATCTGTTCCGGTTTTTGAAAAAACAAAAAAGGAATCAGTATAGTTCAACTGCACAGGTTCTGAACAGATTACAGACAGAGAGGATATAGCGGGTATGGCATACAGTGATTATACCCTCAGTGAAATAAAAGATAAATTTCAAATTGTTACAGAAGCGCAGACAAATATTTTTTCAGATGTCAGAGAAGAAAAAATCAGCGGTCTTCTAAATGAAATACTTGAAGAAAACATCCCTCTGGCTCTTGCCATACATACGGAAAAAGCCCGCTCCGAGATGATTGTGGCCCCGATTCTCATTGAACTGAGAAAAATGCTGAACCGCCGGATCAGTCTTTTTTCAGGTGTGGAATTCAACATTGACAGGGAAAAGGGACTGAACGGTGTCTGCGATTATATTATTTCCCTTTCAAAAGAACAGTTTTACATAACTTCTCCGATCATTTTGCTTGTTGAGGCAAAAAATGAGAATATAAAATCCGGGCTGGCACAGTGTGCAGCCGAAATGATAGCAGCCAGAATTTTCAACGGACAGAAAGGAAACAGGATCAGTTCAGTATACGGGATTGTCACAACAGGCAGCAACTGGAGATTTCTGAAACTGGAAGACCTCCTGTATATAGATGTCAAAGAATATTATATAGGGCAGATTGGAAAGATAATGGGTATTATGCTGCAAATCATAAGATCGGAGCTGGATGTATCAGATTCTCAGTAAAAAAAATGAAAAAATACAGATAAACAGGTGCAATCCCTTATTCAGCACCGCTTAATTCAGAGATAAGTAAGGTTCCATAAATTTTCGGATATAAAATTTTCAGAAAATCCGGTTTTTTTGAATACACGAAAATTTTTGTTTGCCTACTTTAAAAAAACAAAATCAGAAAAGCACAGAGGAACAGAAAGAATTACGATACCGGTCGGACATCTTTGTATCCTGCAGCACTGATTCACCGGCATGCCCGCATATCATGAGGTCATTTCTTGCAGAACTATATCCCGGAAAATATTCTGTCAGACATACGCAGGGCCGCAGACATTGTGGAAGTTGTGTCAGATGCGGTTATGCTGAAAAAAGCAGGCAGGGATTTTCTTGGACTTTGCCCCTTTCATTCGGAAAAAACACCTTCTTTTACCGTAAGCCCTGAAAAACAGATCTATTACTGCTTCGGATGCGGGGCCGGGGGCAATGTTTTCAGTTTTCTGATGGCATATGAGGGGCTTTCTTTTCCTGAGTCCGCAAGAACCCTTGCAGCGCGCTATGGCATTGAAATCCCTGTCCGGGATTTGGATCCGGAAGAGGAAAGACGGCTCAGTGAAAAAGAGCAGTTATATGGAATCAACAAAAAGGCCATGTCTTTTTTCCGTGCTATGCTTTTACACAGTGAAACCGGAAAAAAAGCACTTGCCTATCTGGAAAAAAGGGGAATAACCGCACAGACATCAGAAGACTTCCAACTGGGATATGCACCTCCGGGATGGGACAGTCTTCTGA
>CAZHPS010000162.1:0-13347 GCA_964534335.1 uncultured Desulfobacterales bacterium | reverse complement strand
ACTAATATATAACCAATTTAGTTTTTATACAATCCCCTCTTGAGAGGGGCAGGGGTGTGTTTTGGGTGTGCAGTTCCGGACACACCCCCTGCCCCCTCTCAGGAGGGGAATTGATACCATAAAATCTAAATTGGTCATGTACTAACATATTTTTTAACATATTTTTTAAAACCGGGAAATTTGTTTCATCCCAGTTCCTGAAAATTCATTTTCAGGAAAACTCAAAAAGGAGTCAATATGACAGTAACACAAAAAAACAGTATGTTTTCAGCGCAAAACCCGCTGACAGAATACCTGACAGACGCTTTCCAGCGGTCAGTGCTTTACTGGGATGTGATGCGGCAGAGGGGGAATCAGTATAAGGATCACATGGAAAAAAAAGCACCCCATGTTCTGCAGTTTGACTGTGAACTGATCCTCAACGGTCAGACCCTTCCCAATCCTGTCAATTATGTACTGGTCAGAATCAAACCGCCCAAAGGGGTTGAAACTGATGAATCCAGACGGCCCTTTGTGGTTGTTGATCCGCGTGCAGGTCACGGCCCCGGCATCGGCGGATTCAAAGCAGAAAGTGAAATCGGCGTAGCCCTGCAGGCAGGTCATCCCTGCTATTTTATCGGTTTTCTGCCCATGCCTGAACCGGGACAGACCATTGAATCTGTGATGCGGGCTGAGGCTGTTTTTCTTGATCGTGTCATTGAACTGCATCCCAAAGCAGACGGAAAACCGGTCATTATCGGCAACTGTCAGGCCGGATGGGCTGTCATGATGCTGGCCGCCACTTATCCCCATCTCTGCGGCCCCATTATCCTGGCCGGTTCTCCCCTTTCCTACTGGGCCGGTGTGCGCGGCATCAATCCCATGCGCTATTCCGGCGGACTTCTGGGCGGAAGCTGGCTGACCGCGCTGACCGGTGATCTGGGCAACGGAAAATTCGACGGGGCCTGGCTGGTGCAGAACTTTGAAAACCAGAATCCGGCCAATACCTTATGGTCAAAACAGTACAATCTCTACGCCAAAGTTGATACGGAAGCCCCCCGCTATCTGGGATTTGAGCGGTGGTGGACCGGGCATATCGTACTGAACGCGGAAGAAATGCAGTATATTGTGGACAATCTTTTCGTGGGCAACAAACTTTCCTCTGCCCGGATGATTACCGGGGACGGAATACACATAGATCCCAGAAAAATCAGGTCCCCCATTATCTGCTTCTGTTCCAAAGGGGATAATATCACCCCTCCCCAGCAGGCCCTGGGCTGGATTACCGATCTGTACGACAGCGTTAAAGATATTCAGACCTCTGGCCAGACCATTGTGTATGCCGTACATGAAAACATCGGTCATTTGGGGATATTTGTGGCCGGAAGCGTTGCCAAAAAAGAGCACCAGAAATTCGCGAACAATATTGATTTCATAGACTGCCTTCCTCCTGGGCTGTATGAGGCCGTTATTGAGGAAAAGGGACAGGATGCGGCCAATACCGATCTGATCAGCACAGACTATATCTCCCGTTTTGAAGCGCGTACCCTGGATGACCTCCGCGCTATGGGCTGCGCCAATTCCCCGGAAGATGAACGCTGTTTCGCAGCCGCCGCAAGATTTTCCGAAATAAATCTTGGTCTTTACCGCACCCTGCTGCAGCCAATCCTGAAGGCGATGAGCAATGAACAGATCGCGGAAAGTATGCGCCGGACCCATCCCCTGCGATCCGGATATGAGATGTTCTCTGACAGCAATCCCCTGCTGAAACCGCTGGAATCCCTTGCCCAAAAAGCAAAGGAAAACCGTCAGCCTGTCAAACCGGACAATATGTTCTGGCAGTGGCAGAAAATATTCTCCGACAGCATGGTTGAAAGTCTTGAGACCTACCGCAAATTGTCAGAAAGCATGTCAGAACAGATGTTTTTCGCGATATATGACAATCCGCTGGTTCAGGCCATGGTCGGACTCCGTGCCTCGGATGATCCTCCCAGATCCAAACCCGGTCAAGACCCGCATCATATGGAATTTATTAAAAACAGGATCAGAGAACTGCAGGCGGGTATGGACAAAGGCGGCCCCAGAGAAGCCGTGATCCGTTCCATTTTGTATGTGCGTCTGCCTGAAAATGCGCCGGATGAACGGGGCTTCGAGATGCTCAACCATCTCCGAAAAACCTATGCTGCGGATATGAGCATTGCAGAGTTGAAAAATCTGATCCGCGAACAGTTTTTTATGATCTTTCTGGATGAAAAACAGGCATTGAAAACCATTCCCGCTCTGCTGAAAGGGAATGAGGACAAGGGAGCGCAGATGCTGGATCTGATCCGCAAAACCGTGACTGCCAAAGGGGCTTTGAGCAAAGACCTGGAAAAACGCTTTGCTGAGGTTGCAAAATATTTCACACCTGAAAAAGTATAGGGGGATATGGATATATGGACGTCAGAAATTACAGGGCAGTTGAAAAACTCAAAGACGGCAGGGAAGTGGTGATCCGGGCAGTCCGTCCGGATGACAAAGAAGGATTCACCAGGGGATTTGAACAGTTGGGCAGCGAGGCTGTTTACCGGCGTTTTTTTTCCCCCAGGAAACAATTCTCTGAAGACGAACTGAAAACCGCCACAGAGATTGATTTTGTCCGTGTGGTGGCCCTTATAGCGGAAATAGAGGAAAACGGGGAAAACAGGCTCATCGGGGCATGCCGCTATGTGGCCATTGACAAAAATGATCCCCCAAAAATGGCAGAAATCGCGTTTACCGTTGTGGATGCCTGGCAGGGAAAGGGGCTGGGCAAAATCCTGTTCCGGCATCTGGCTGACATCGGCAAAGCCTGCGGGGTTGAAAAATTTGAGGCCATTGTGCTGTCTGAAAACAGGGGCATGATGAAGGTTTTTACAAGCACCGGCCTGAAAGTGAACAGAAAAAACGAAGGCGGAGAAACCTCTTTTGACATTGAACTGAAGGGATAATCTCTCAGAAAGGATTTTTTTATGGTAAGCAATAAAACATTTGATGAAATACAGGTGGGTGACAGCGTCAGTGTGACCCGGACACTGACCCAGAAGGATATCAACCTGTTCGGGATGCTCAGCGGTGATACAAACCCCACCCATTTCAGCGATGAATACGCAAAAGAACTGCTGGAACGTCAGAAACTCTGCGGACACAGCATGTGGGGCGGTTCCCTGATTTCCGGTCTGCTGGGTACGGAACTGCCGGGGCCCGGAACCGTATATAAATCCCAGAACCTGGAATTTCACGCAGGCGTTGAACTGGGAGATGAACTGACAGTAACGATTACGGTGAAAGAAAAAATCTCCGGGGACAAGGATATTGTCTTTGACTGCCTGGCCCTAAACCAGCGCGGGGAAAAAATCATCACCGGCATTGCCAGGGTAAAGGCTCCGATGGTCAAACCTTCGGCAGACATCAAAGTCCGGGCAGCAAATGTGTTCCAGAGATTCATTCACAAATGCACTGAACTGGAACCCATTTCCGTAGCCGTATGCCATCCCTGTAGTCCGGACGCGCTGGCCGGGCCTATCGAAGCTGCGGAGAGAGAACTGATCTGGCCGATACTGGTAGGCCCCCAGGATAAAATCCGTGCTGTGGCCGAGAAAGAAGGGATTGATATTGGTTCCTACCGGATCGTGGATACCAAACACAGCCATGAATCTGCGGCTGTCTCGGTGGCTTTGTGCCGCAGCGGCGAAACCGAGGCATTGATGAAGGGAAGTCTTCATACAGACGAACTGATGCGCGAAGTGGCCAGTAAAGAAAAGGGACTGCGGACGGAGCGGCGTATCAGCCATGTCTTTATCATGAATGTTCCCACATACCACCGCCCTTTCCTTATCACAGATGCAGCCATCAATATTTATCCCACACTGGAAGACAAGGTGGATATTCTGAAAAACGCGATTGAACTGGCCCATGCTTTGGGAATGGAAATGCCCAAAGTCGCGATTCTTTCGGCAGTGGAAACAGTATATCCCAAAATTCCTTCCACCATTGAAGCCGCCGCGCTGTGCAAAATGGCTGACCGGGGACAGATTACCGGAGCGATCATTGACGGCCCCCTGGCCTTTGACAATGCCATCAGCAAAGAGGCCGCTCTGGTCAAAGGGATCAACTCGCCGGTGGCCGGAGAGGCTGATATCTTCCTGGTTCCTGATTTGGAAGCCGGCAATATGCTGGCCAAGCAGTTGACCTATCTGATGGAAGCCGACAGCGCAGGTCTTGTGATGGGGGCACGGGTTCCCATTATTCTCACCAGCAGGGCGGACAGTGCGGAAGCCAGACTGGCCTCGTGCGCGGTGGCTGTGGCTCTGGTACATGCACGCCGGTTCGGAAAATCGGCATTTTAAGGAGACAGACCATGAAAAACGCTATTGCGGTCATCAACGCCGGTTCCTCCAGCATCAAGTTCTCCATCTTCCTCTGCGGAGAAGGGGAAGAACTGCAACTGCTGTGCACCGGACAGACCGAAGGCATCGGCGTGGCTCCGACCTTTGCGGTCAAAGATGCGAATAAAAAACTGATGTCTGAAAAAAAATGGGAAAACAGCCCTGAGATAAACCATGATTATCTGATGGGTCATATTATCCAATGGGCACGGGACACTTTTCAGGATATTCAGTTGAAGGCCGTAGGGCATCGGGTGGTTCACGGAGGCCCGATTTACAGCGCGCCGGTTGTGGTGAATGAATCGGCAGTCAAAGCACTGGAGCAGTTCATTCCCTTAGCCCCGCTCCATCAGCCACATAACCTGAGACCGATCCGCACCATTGCCCAAAAAAATCCGTCTGTTGTACAGGTGGCCTGTTTTGATACGGCCTTCCACACCACCAACCCGCGGGTGGCCCAGACCTTTGCCATCCCGCGTGCCCTTACGGAAGAAGGAGTAAAACGCTACGGATTTCACGGCCTTTCCTATGAATATATTTCCCGGAAATTCCCGGAAATCGCTCCGGATATTGCCAAAGGCCGGGTAGCGGTGGCGCATCTGGGCAGCGGCGCTAGCATGTGCGCGCTGCAGAACGGAAAAAGTATCGCGAGTACTTTGGGATTTTCCGCTCTGGACGGACTGCCTATGGGAACCCGTACCGGTGTGCTTGACCCGGCAGTGGTTCTTTATCTTCTGCAGGAAAAGAAGATGACCCCGTCTGAAATCGAAACCATGCTGTACAAAAAATCCGGTCTGCTGGGTGTTTCCGGCATCAGTAACGATATGCGGGTGCTTCTGGAAAGTGATGATCCCAAAGCCAAAGAAGCCGTTGATCTGTTTGTTTACCGTATCAACCGGGAACTGGGTTCCCTCATGGCAGCCCTGGGAGGACTGGACGCACTGGTATTCACAGCCGGAATCGGAGAGAATTCCCCGGAAATCCGGGAACAGATTTGCAAAGCCGCAGCATGGACAGGTCTGCGCATAAACTCCGAAGCCAACCGGAACAGGGCCACCTGCATCAGTACCGCGAACAGCCCGGTTTCCGCGTGGGTCATCCCCACCAATGAGGAACTGATGATCGCGACCCATACCCGGAATCTTATCCTGGGAGAATAGACATCCTGCAAAACGGAAAATCACATTTTCAGCATATTGATTTTACTGACGCTAATTTCCCGAAAATTTATTTTTGCAGGATGTCTGATGTCATGCGTAAAAAACACCCTGTAAGCAGGCAACCATAAATTTTCAGGTATAATACCAATTCGCTATTGAAATTATACAATAAGGTGTTATTTCCTCTGTGTTCTCTGTGGTTTTTTTCTCTCTGTGTCCTCTGTGGGAAACTGAATCATAAGTATATTTTCAATGGAGAATTGGTATAAAAACAGCATAAGTTTCCGGCCTGTGCCTGCTGCACAAACACAGTCCTGAAAACTTTATGCTCCAAAATTTATGGAACCTTACTTATAAATGCTAACTTTAATCAGAAAGTAATCAGGATAGACAGAAAAGGACATGAAAATGAAGAAAAAAATGTTTGCCTGTATTCTGCTGGCAGTGTTTCTGACGGGATTTGTCCCGTTGATGCAGAATACGGTACTGGCACAGTCAGAGAAAGACAAAAAAGCAGCGGCTCCCGCACCGGCTCCGGTCATACCGGTGACGGTTATGGAAGCCAAACCTGTCACGGTTCCCACATACGGCGAATTTGTGGGTACAATCGAGTCCATTGAAACCGTTGAAATCCGCGCTCGCGTGGACGGTTACATTGAACAGAAACACTTTGAGGCGGGGCAGACGGTTGCGGTCGGAGACCTGCTGTATGTGCTGGATCAGCGCACCTATCAGGCGGATCTGATGAAAGCCAAAGCCGGAGTTGCCAAAGCACAGGCTGATCTGCTTTTTGCCAGAGAAGGCGTAGATGTTCTACGGGCAGAGTCCAGGCTGCTGCAAAGCAAAGCCCAACTGATGAGAGCCAGGCAGGATGTGGAGCGGCTGACTCCTCTGGTTCGGGAGGAAGCTGCTCCCAAACAGGATCTGGATCATGCCGTAGCAAATGCAAAAGTGGCTGAGTCTGAGGTCAAGGCCCGTGAGGCGGAACTGAAGCAGGAAAAACTGAACCAGAAAACCCAGATTTCCGTGGCCCAGGCAGAACTGGAAAACGCCAAAGCCGTTCTGCGCATCGCGGACTTGAATCTGGAATACACGGAGATCAAAGCCCCGGTCGGAGGCAGAATTGAGGAATCCAAAGTATTTCTGGGCGGACTGGCAACCCGGAACGCACCTGAACCCCTGACCCTGCTTTCCCCTCTTGATCCCATTCAGGTCAAAGTCAAAATCGGGGAAAAAGACTATCTGGAAAGGATCAAAAAGCCCCTGGCGGAGAATCAGAAAATGCAAGCCAAACCAAGCGGAGCTTCAGCATTTCAGTTGATTTTGGCGGACGGCACGATTTATCCCTATCCCGGCCGGTTTAAAACCGCAGATCGGGCCGTGGATCCCAAAACCTCCACACTGGCGGTAACACTGGATTTCCCCAACCCCAACGGGCTGCTGCTGCCCGGAACCTTCAGCCGGATTCGGTTCAAAACCGCAGAACGGCAGAACGTGATGCTGATTCCCCAGCGTTCGGTCATGGATATGCAGGGCATCCGCACGGTGTATGTGGTGGAAAAAAACGGAACCGTTGCGGCCAAAACCGTGACAACCGGGGAACGGGTGGGCAGTATGTGGGAAATTCAGAAAGGACTGAACGAGGGCGACAAGGTGATTGTGGAAGGTATTCAGAAGGTTCAGCCAGGTGTCAAAGTTCAGGCCCAGGCTGCTCCGCCCATCAAACCGGAGGAAATCGCACCTCCTGAGCCCGCGGCTGCAACTGCTCCGCCTGCCGAAGCGAAACAGTAAAGGAGACGGATCATGTTTTCAAAATTTTTTGTTGAACGCCCCATCTTTGCCGTGGTCATCTCCATTGTCATGGTGGTTGCCGGGCTTGTCAGTCTGATGGGGCTGCCCATTACCCGGTATCCGGAAATCACGCCCGGAACCATCAAAACCACCACACGCTATCTGGGCGCGAGCGCGGATGTTGTGGAGGAAACCGTTGCCACGCCCATTGAGCAGGAGCTCAACGGCGCGGAAAAGCAGATTTATTTTGATTCCCTTCTCACCAATGACGGCCAGTTGACCCTGACCTCCACCTTTGAGGTGGGAACCAATCTGGATATTGCACAGGTTCAGGTGCAGAACCGGGTGGGATATGCGGAACCCAAACTGCCGTCCGAAGTCCGTCAGCAGGGCGTTGTGGTCAAAAAGCAGTCTACGGACATGCTCATGGTTATCACGGTATATTCCCCGGATAAAACCTATGACGAACTCTTTGTCAGCAACTTCGTGAAAATCAATATCAAGGACGCGCTGGGCCGGGTTCCGGGCATGGGGGATGTGTTTATCCTGGGTGAGCGCGAATACGGAATGCGCATGTGGGTCAACCCGGATCAGCTTTACAAACTGGGTATGATTCCATCGGACATTACCAATGCGGTCAAAGAGCAGAACTTTCAGGCTGCTGCGGGAAAGATCGGACAGCCGCCCAACCCTCCGGGACAGGAAATCGAATACACGGTCAAAGCCAAAGGCCGTCTGAAATCCAAAGAGGAATTTGAGGAAATCATTCTCCGGGCCAATCCTGACGGTTCCACTGTCAAAATAAAGGATGTGGCGCGGGTGGAACTGGGCGCGTTTGACTATGGTGTGAGTTCCCGCCTGAATTCCGGTCCCGGTTCTCTGATCGTGCTGTATCAGTTGCCCGGAGCCAACGCGATTGAGATTGTGGATCAGGTGAAAAAGGTCATGAAGGAACGGGAGTCCCTTTTTCCCAAGGGGCTGACCTATCAGTACACCTATGACAGCACCCTGTTTGTGCGGGAATCCATCCATGAAGTGCTCAAGACCCTCTACGAAGCCGTATTTCTCGTTATTCTGGTGGTGTTTATTTTTCTCCAGAACTGGCGGGCCACCCTCATTCCCCTGCTCACGGTTCCGGTTTCTCTGATCGGAACTTTTATGGTATTTCCCATGCTGGGGTTTTCCGTAAACGTGCTTACCCTGTTCGGTCTGGTTCTGGCCATCGGTATAGTGGTGGATGACGCCATTGTCGTGGTCGAGGCTGTGGAACATAACATGGCGCATCGGAAACTCGGGCCCAAAGAAGCCACTCTGGAGGCCATGAAAGAGGTTTCGGGAGCGGTGGTGGCTGTTTCACTGGTGATGATGGCTGTTTTTATTCCGGTGGCCTTTATCGGGGGCATTACCGGACGGATGTACCAGCAGTTTGCGCTGACCATTGCCATATCTGTCGGTTTTTCCACGATCAACGCGCTGACCCTCAGCCCGGCTTTGTCCGCTCTGCTGCTAAAGCCGGGACACGGTTCCGGCGGACTCCTGGGCAAGTTTTTCAAGGGTTTCAACTGGGGATTTGACAAAACCACCAATGGCTATCTCAGCATTGTCCGGCTGCTGATCCGGCGTATGCTTCTGGTGGGCGTTACAATGGGTGTGGTTTTCTACGGGATATGGCAACTGTACGCGATTACGCCCACCGGATTTCTGCCGGATGAGGACGAGGGATATTTTATTGTGGACATCTCCCTGCCTCCGGGCGCGTCCCTGAGCCGGACAAACGAAGTGATTGAAAAGGTGGAGGCCATTGCCAAAGAACTGCCGGGTATGGAAAACTATTTCACCATTGCAGGCCAGAGTCTGGTCACCAATATCTTTGCCTCCAATGTGGGTTCCATGTTCGTGGTTCTCAAGGAATGGAAAGAGCGCAAAACAGAGGATCTGCATGCGGCTTCCCTTATCCGGCAGATTCAGCCCAAACTAGCGGCCATTCCGGGCGCGCGGATTGTCGCGTACAATGTTCCGCCCATCAAAGGTCTGGGCAACGCGGGCGGTTTCAATATGAAGGTGCAGGATCGGGGAGGCAAAGATGTGAATGCCCTGGCCGATGCTGCCCAGCTTGTGGTGGAGGCCGCGAAAAAACGCCCGGAAATCGGTATGGTGGTTTCCACATTTTCCCCAAAAGAGCCCCAGATATGGCTGGACATGGATCGGGAGCGGTGCAAGTCCCTGGGAGTTCCCATTTCCGATGTGTTCCAGGCCCTGCAGACCTATCTGGGCGGCTTGTATATCAATGATTTCAACCTGTACGGACGCACCTACCGGGTTATGATGCAGGCCGAGGCCGAGTTCCGGCAGGATCCCAAGGACATCAGCCGCTTTTATGTGCGCAGCAGTTCCGGGCAGATGGTTCCCTTAAACGAAGTGGTCATCACCAGTTCCACCAACGGCCCTCTGGCCCTCAACCACTTCAACATGCTTCGGAGTGCGGACATCATGGGTGCTGCGGCTCCCGGATACAGTTCCGGACAGGCCATTGCGGCCATGGAAGAAGTGGCAACCCAAGTTCTGCCCCAGGGATTCGGGTATGATTGGACCACCATGGCCTATCAGGAAAAAAAGGCCGAACCCATCGGGCCGGTGTTTGCATTTGCCGTATTCATGGTTTTCCTGTTCCTCGCAGCCCAGTATAACAGTTGGCTGATTCCCATTGCGGTTATTCTGGCCGTACCTACCGGGGTTTTGGGAGCAATTCTCTCGGTCTGGGGCAGAGGCATTGCGAATGACATCTACGCGAACATCGGTCTGATTATGCTGGTGGGACTGATTGCCAAAAACGCGATTCTCATTGTGGAATTTGCCCGGCAGCAGCGGAGTGAAGGCAAATCCATTGTGGAAGCCGCTGCGGAATCCGCCAGGCTGCGTCTGCGGCCCATTCTCATGACTTCCTTTGCCTTTATCCTGGGATGTGTGCCTTTGGCTATCTCCAGCGGCGCGGGCGCGGCCAGCCGGGTTTCCCTGGGAACCGCAGTGGTGGGCGGAATGCTGGTGGGAACCGTTCTGGGCGTGTTTGTAGTGCCTTCTTTTTACGTGATTTTTCAGCGGCTGGTGGAATGGCGGAAACCGCAGGCTCCGGTTGCAGACATCGCACATTCCCCTTCCGGCGGAGGTGGGGCATGAAAAAAATATTCACAATTCTCTGTACCGGGCTTCTTGTGGCAGGATGTGCCATAGGCCCGGATTATGAACAGCCCCCGGCTCCGGAATATCCGGTTCACCGGAGCGCGGACGTCACAGTTGAAAAACAGACACTGGCAGATGTGAAATGGTTTGAACTGTTTCAGGATCCCCAGTTGAAGGAACTGATCCGCGTTGCATTGGAAAAGAACGAGGATTTGCAGATTGCGACCGCAAGGGTGCTGGAAGCACAGGCAGCCTATGGCATTGCCCGTTCCGATCTGTTTCCCCATATCAATGCAGAGGCTGGAGCAGACTGGAGCCGCTATTCCCGCAATTCCTATCCGTCCGGCCCTGCGGATCGGGAAAATGACAATTACACCGCAGGCTTGAATCTGAACTGGGAAATTGATCTGTGGGGCAAACTGCGCCGTCTTGATGAGGCAGCACGCGCGGAATACCTGAGTCAGGAATGGAACAGGAATGCTGTGCAGGTCAGTCTGATTGCGTCAGTGGCCCAGGCTTATTTTGAAATGCGGGTACTGGATCAGGAAAAGGAAATTTCCAACCGGACAAAGGACGCTCGTGAAAAATCCCTGCGCATGACCCGACTGCGGAAAAATCTGGGCGTTGCCACCCGTTTGGAAGAACGGCAGGCAGAAAACCTGTATTATACAGCCACTGCCCGGCTTCCGGAGATTGAACGCGGAATTGTGCAGCGGGAAAACCTGATTGCCGTGCTTCTGGCACAGCCACCCTCGGACATCCCCAGGGGACTGTCCATTACGGATCAGTCCGCTCCTTTGGAAATCCCAGCAGGACTGCCTTCGGATCTCCTGACCCGGCGGCCTGATATTCAGGCTGCGGAACAGCGGCTGATTGCAGCCAATGCCCGGATCGGCGCGGCCAGGGCATTGTATTTTCCCCAGATTTCCCTGACCGGATTTCTGGGCGTGCAGACAACGGATTTGGGGGAATTCATCACCTCGGATTCCACCGCGTGGAATGCTGCGGCCGGTCTGCTGCAACCCATTTTCAACGCAGGCCAGATTGCTTCCATCAATGAACAGACCAAAGCCCAGTACATGGGACTTCTGGCCGACTATCGGAAAACGGTTCTCACCGCATTTCAGGATGTGTCTGACAGCCTGACCGGTTATCAGAAATCCCGTGAATCCCGGATTGAGCAGGAAAAACTGGTGGCAGCATTGAAAGACAATGCGGATCTGGCAAACAAACGGTTCATGGGCGGACTGGACAGTTACCTGCAGGTGCTGGACGCAGAGCGCAGTCTGTATGATGCGGAACTCAATCTGGCGCGGATTCAGGGGCAGGAACTGGTCTATCTGGTGCGCATTTACAAATCTCTGGGCGGCGGCTGGGAAATGCCGGTGGAGACAGCGTCAAATTAGTGAAGAGGTAATCTATTGCTTCATTTCATCTAAAATTGCAGGTCGGGTTAGCGTCAGCGTAACCCGACACTGAATCTGGTTTTGTACCTGAAAAGTGTAATCTGTATCAACATCAGGCAGCCGGGGGAGAAATTCCCCTGGACTGCTGATCTTTCAATCAAAAACGGTTTATTGATATATGCCGTTTATTGAGAAAACGAATACTGCATAATCAGTGGTTAACCCACAGAGGAGACATTAAATATGAATTCTGAACTTGAAAAAATTTGTCTTGATGGAACAAATTTAGAAGATAAAAATTCTAATGTTGGCGGATTCGCTCTGCATACCCTTAAATTGGGACTTCGAGCCTATTTCTCAACTTATAAAGCATGCCGGTATGGACTTAATATTTTTGAAAGAAATGAGGATGAAAAAACTAAAGACAAAAATACCCCAGATGAGTTTTTTGAGTATTCTGCTGAAACAATCCTTCACTTTCATCATTTTACCGAGCTCATTTTTAAAGATATTTTGAGGACTGAACATCCGTTATTGGCAGATACGGCCCCTACAAAACCAATAGTGATGAAAAAACTTCTTAAAGGGGAACAGTTAAATTCGGAGGAAGAAGCAGGCTTAAGATCAATTGAATTTAAAGAAACATTAGAAAGACTGATTGCTCTCATAAACGGAGAACAAATTCAGAATTATCATTTTTATGTATTTATTTCTAATAATAAAAATATGCTGGAGAAATTAAATACTCTCCGGAATAGAATTTGGCATAGAGGAAAATTTATTTTGAGATATGATTCTTTAGATAAATTTGTATGTCAATATTTTTTGCCATTCCTAAGGGAAATTCTTAAATTAGATAAATACAATAATCATGAAATTAACTGGAAATATAGACCCTTAAAAATTGATTTTGATCCTCTGGATTATTTGTATGAACAACGTGATCAGTACGATGTTGGCAAATTTTCATTCGCTAAGGAGCTTGGCAGAGCAGCTTATGAAAATCCACTTGTTAATGCTGATTATCCTCTTTTTAAAATTCATAATGAACTGGAAAGGCATAAATCAAAACGTATTGCAGAGATTGAAACAACAAATAAATCTCTGATATATGAATGTCCTGTTTGCGGTTCAAATTCTTTAGTTTTGTCCGACGATGCTGAAACACAAAACCAAGATGGGGATAGTCAGACATTTTGGTTTACATGGAAAGCTAAATGTACGTGTTGCACATTTGAAATTTATAATGAATTAAAAAATGGCAAAGATTATGGAATTCCGATTGAAGACTACTGGATAAAGGAAAAATTATAAATTCACGTTACGCACTCCTCACGTCATTCCTGCGCAAGCGGTAGGGCGGCTAAAATATTTTAGGCTATTTACTAAAAAGAATATACCAAATTAGACAGCTTCATACGGACTGAT
>CAZHPS010000161.1:0-13371 GCA_964534335.1 uncultured Desulfobacterales bacterium | reverse complement strand
AATTTGCATTTGGAATTGATGAACCGAGTTTTCCGTCAATCCATGAGGCACTGCCTCCGGTCACTCTGCTGATGATGTTCTGAACCGAATCCGGCCCTGAAAAAGTTGCGGATTCGCCTTTGTGAATGTTGAACTGTTCAAAACTGTGGAACAGATTTGCCCCGGTCTGTTTTCCGAATTCGGCTTTGATTTCATAATCCGGACCCGGCAGATCCGTTTTACCTGCGATGCCCACTGTTCCGTCCCGTTTAATCCCCTGCGGATGAGTTCCGTCCGCATGAACAAAAGCCCCTGTGGTAATCAGAAAAGAAAACACAATAACAGATTTCAGCAGTTTTTTCATAAAAATTTCCTTTGGATTTCGGTTAATGGAAAACTTTCTGAATATACAGTATTTTTATCATTTTCTGTTCTTTGTGACTGTGCATAAAACCGCTTTCCCCAGCAGGCGTGCAAAAAGTAAGCGGAGCGGTTTTTTGCACGCCCACATCCGGTTTTGCAGGGGACAAATGTTGGTAAACGAACTGTAATACTGTTTGGCAAAACTTTGTGCATGTGCTATTATCTGCTGATTTTACTGTAGTGTACAGAAAAAGAAAGGAGAAAGCAATCTTGACGGAAAAGATTTTTGAGGTGAATGAAAAAAATTTTGAAACTGAGGTACTGCACTCGGCCAAACCTGTGATGGTTGATTTCTGGGCTCCCTGGTGCACGCAGTGCAAGACACTTGATCCCCTGCTCGAACAGCTTGCGGACACATACAGCGGATCTGTCAGATTCGGCAAATGCAATCTGACTGAAAATACGGCCATAGCTGTAAAATACGGCATCCGTTCCGTGCCGTTTTTTCTTTTTTTCAAAAACGGGAATGTGGAGGAACAGCTTTACGGCACTGCTTCCAAATCGCAGTTTGAAACAATACTCAGGAAACTGGCAGACTGAAACCGGTTCAGGGAACAGGCAGATATTTCCCTTTTTTCCCTTCTCCGGTGATGCCTTTGGAGATCACCAGTTTTTCTCCAATGCGCACGCCGTCATCCACAATGTCCGGATCATAGCGCAGGGATTTTGACCGAACCCTGTTTATATGGGGATAGCGGTAATTCATATACTGATGCAGCAGGGGATCTTCGATTCTGATCAATGCACGGGAAGCCGTAATATTTTTTTGTGTTCCTTTTCCGGATTCCAGCCGGGAGCGGAATCCTTTGAGAATACCCACAGCAAAATCGCTTTTCCGGTACCGGTTCAGATTCTTTCCGCTGCTGTACTCATCCCATTGCCGGTCAGTGAAATGACGCACAAAATCATATACATATCCGGCCAGTTTCACATTCTGCCCGGTGCCGCTGATTTCCAAAGCACGTCCCATTTTTCCTTTTTCCAGCACATATGCCGGAACCCATATGCCCTGAACAAAATAAAAATCCTCCAGCAGCATGGCAAGCACATATTCCTCCCGGAAATGTCGCAGCGCGGGGCGGCCCGGAAAAATGCTGACAAAATCACGGGGCATATTGCGGGAAATCAGATCAATATTGTGCCGGGCAGTGAGTTCATGGGCCTTCTGCATGGCCGCCTCGGCCTCGTGCTGATTGCTGCTTTGGGCCAAAGCCATGAGTTTCTGCACCCGCAGAAGAATTTTATCCTCTTCCGCAGGAATTTCATGCCCTGACTGTTCCCGCAGACTTTCATAATATCCTGAAGCTCTGGAATCAGCCCTGAGCAGTCCGCAGGCAGTCTGAAACACAGGGCCGTGCGGGGAACTTTCCCTGTCTCCTCCCAGTATCTGGCTTAACTGATGCGCCATTTCATGCCGGAGAATTTCCCGCACACTGTCCCAGGAATAATGCAGAACAAAATCCCGGTTCATGCAGATTTCCCGTTTATGCCCTATCCAGCAGCCCAGTGCTTTTTTCATATCTGCAAGCCGGAAAAGCGGTTTTTTCATAGCCATACGGAGTTCCGGGGGCAGTATCCACACAGCCACTTCCCATTCACAGGCCAGCCCGTGAAGAATGCGCCGTTCCAAAGCATACTGAAGCGGATTATCCTGATCGATTTCCATTCAGACACTCCAATTCTGACTGCCGAGAAAAATTTTCATCTGTCCTGTTCCGAATCCTCCAGCATTTTCAGAATTTCTTCCCGTTCGGATTTGGAAAACCTTTTTCTGATCAGTTCCCTGAGTTCTCTGTCGGAAATTCCCTTCAGACGTTCATCCGGTGAAATTCCCTTCAGACGATCCTCCGGTGAAAATTTTTTCAGCACTTCATCCGAAGAGTATCTTTTCAGCACTTCATCCGAAGAGTATCTTTTCAGCACTTCATCCGGAGAGTATCTTTTCAGCACTTCATCCGGAGAATATCGTTTCAGCACTTCATCCGAAGAGTATCTTTTCAGTATCTCATCCGGTGAAAACCGGCTCAGCACCTCGTCCGCAGACAGTCTGTCCAGATACTCCCGTGCGTAATCCCTCTGAAAATCTTCAATTGTGTACGGCATGGCAATCACTCCTTCGATTCTGTATTTTGTGAACAGTTCGTTCATCACCGTGCTGACCGGACTTTTCCACCGGTATCCGGAAGCTCCGGAAACCACTTTTTCCGGAACAGCACTGAAAAGATTCCACATGGCATTGTTTTTCCGCTCCGGTATCCGGCCCAGAACAATGATGCGGATTATGCTTCCGCCCCACCGGGCATCATAAACCCCGTCCTTCAGCTTTTTCAGTTCCGTGTATTCCCCCAGTCCTGCCGGATACCGGGTGCAGACAGCATACAGACGGAAATTTTCAGGCGGGAGCAGCCTGTCCGGAAAGGGACTGATCAGTTTCCGGTAATTCACATAATGACCTGTGAATTCATCAAGTGTCCAGGCATCAAGGGGCTGCTGATGGGATTTGTACGTCATCAGATTGTGCAGTCCCATGTTCTCAAGTCCGTCCGGAATTTCCTCCGGCGCGGAACCTTCCTCTTTTTCAATGATGACCACATCCAGAAACTGCTGTTTCAGCGACAGGTCTTTTTCCAGTTCGACACGGAAAGAAGTGCCGGTGAAAAAATCCGTCAGCGTCATTCCGAACAGACGGTGCCAGGGGATCATGTCATAATTCCTTTATAAAAAATGCAGGATGTTCAGATTTTCCGGGGATATGTGTTTCCTCCGGCAGGTTCCGAATCCTCCAGCATTTTCAGAATTTCTTCCCGTTCGGATTTGGAAAATCTTTTTCTGATCAGTTCCCTGAGTTCTCTGTCGGAAATCCCCTTCAGACGTTCATCCGGTGAATATCTTTTCAGCACTTCATCCGGAGAGTATCTTTTCAGCACCTCATCCGGTGAGTATCGTTTCAGCACTTCATCCGGAGAATATCGTTTCAGCACTTCATCCGAAGAGTATCTTTTCAGTATCTCATCCGGTGAAAACCGGCTCAGCACCTCGTCCGCAGACAGTCTGTCCAGATACTCCCGTGCGTAATCCCTCTGAAAATCTTCAATTGTGTACGGCATGGCAATCACTCCTTCGATTCTGTATTTTGTGAACAGTTCGTTCATCACCGTGCTGACCGGACTTTTCCACCGGTATCCGGAAGCTCCGGAAACCACTTTTTCCGGAACAGCACTGAAAAGATTCCACATGGCATTGTTTTTCCGCTCCGGTATCCGGCCCAGAACAATGATGCGGATTATGCTTCCGCCCCACCGGGCATCATAAACCCCGTCCTTCAGCTTTTTCAGTTCCGTGTATTCCCCCAGTCCTGCCGGATACCGGGTGCAGACAGCATACAGACGGAAATTTTCAGGCGGGAGCAGCCTGTCCGGAAAGGGACTGATCAGTTTCCGGTAATTCACATAATGACCTGTGAATTCATCAAGTGTCCAGGCATCAAGGGGCTGCTGATGGGATTTGTACGTCATCAGATTGTGCAGTCCCATGTTCTCAAGTCCGTCCGGAATTTCCTCCGGCGCGGAACCTTCCTCTTTTTCAATGATGACCACATCCAGAAACTGCTGTTTCAGCGACAGGTCTTTTTCCAGTTCGACACGGAAAGAAGTGCCGGTGAAAAAATCCGTCAGCGTCATTCCGAACAGACGGTGCCAGGGGATCATATATCAGTCCTTTATGGGAGAAATTTTGTCCGCTTAATCCTGTAATCCCAATTTACAGCATAAGAGGCCGGAATGCAAGATAATATCTGCCTGAATTCATGTCCTGCCTGTATTTACGGATAAAATTATACAAAATCTGAGAAATATTTCAGCAAAAAAAGAACTTTGCATTCCGGGGGTTCAATCCGCAGCCAAGACACAAAGGCACAAAGTCTCACAAAGGTTAATGCTTGATTATTTTTCAGATTTCATATAAAAATTGAAATTTTCCGGGAAAAGCAGTATTTTTCTTTCCGGAGACAGGAGGGCATATTTATCATATGAAACAGATTGCCAGTATCATTCACATCAACGGAATTGTTCAGGGCGTGGGATTCCGGCCCTTTGTCTGGCAAGTGGCCGGACAGCACGGAATTTGCGGAACTGTGGCAAATACCTCTGAAGGAGTGCGGATTCATGCACAGGGAAGTCCGGAAAACATGGAAAATTTCTGCCGGGATCTCCGGGAGAGAAAACCTCCCCTTTCCCATATCACGGAAATAAACATTTTTCCGGAATCTCCAAAGGATTTCAGTGATTTTTCCATTGTTCAGAGCAGCGGGGAAAACCGGGTTTCCACCCTGATTTCGCCGGATATGGCCGTATGCAAAGACTGCGTTCGGGAAATGCGCAATCCCAAAGATCGGAGATACCGTTATCCCTTTATCAACTGCACCAACTGCGGCCCCCGTTACACCATTATTGACAATATTCCCTATGACCGTGTTCATACCTCCATGAAGGTTTTTCCCATGTGTCCGGAATGTCAGGCAGAATATGACAATCCCGCAAACCGCAGATTTCATGCACAGCCCAATGCCTGCCCGGTCTGCGGACCTCATATTGCTTTGCATGACAGTCAGGGAAATCGGATAATTTCTGATGATCCGGTGAGAAAAACCGCAGAATTGCTGAAAGCCGGTCATATCCTCGCGATTAAGGGACTGGGCGGATTTCATCTGGCTGCTGATGCACAAAATTCAGATGCTGTGCGATCTCTGCGGAAACGCAAAGGCAGAGAGGAAAAACCTTTTGCGCTGATGTCGCGGGATGTGGAGCATATTCTCTGTTATGCTTTTGCGGAAGCAGAAGAAGAATCTCTGCTTGTCTCTCCGCAGCGTCCCATTGTGCTGCTGCAAAAGAAAAACCCCAATCCTCTTGCTGATGCAATTGCGCCCGGAAACCGGAATTTCGGGGTTATGCTTCCTTATACGCCATTGCATTATCTGCTTTTTGATGATGGAGATTTCACTGCTCTGGTGATGACCAGTGCAAACAGGAGCGAGGAACCCATTGTCATCAGCAATGATGAGGCATTTGAACTGCTTGCGGATATTGCGGATTTTTTTCTTGTCCACAACCGGGATATTTATCTCAGAAGTGATGATTCCATTGTCCGGCATGTCTGCGGATCTGCACGTTTTATCCGCAGATCCAGAGGATATGCACCCAGACCAATTTTTCTGAAAAAGGAAATTCCGTCAGTGCTGGGCTGCGGTGCGGAACTTAAAAACACCATCTGCCTTAGCAAAGGGAAAAATGCTTTTCTGAGTCAGCACATTGGCGATATGGAAAATCTGCAAAGCCTTGATTTTTTTCAACTGACTGTGCGTCATCTGAAACGGATTCTGGATATTGAACCAAAAATCATCGCACATGACCTGCATCCGGATTATATGACTACCCGTTTTGCTTTGGAGCAGAACGGAGTGAAAACCATTGCTGTGCAGCATCATCACGCGCATATTGTCAGTTGCATGGCAGAACATCAAATCGATGGCCCGGTTATCGGTCTGGCCTTTGACGGAACCGGTTTTGGCACTGATGGAACTGTCTGGGGCGGGGAAGTGCTGATCTCAGATTTGCATGAATTCAAACGCATTGCGCATCTTTCCCCGGTTGCCATGCCCGGCAGTGCTGCCGCAATCCGGGAACCCTGGCGCATGGCTGTCGCGTATCTTGCAGACGCGTTCGGAGAGGATTTTCTGAACCTTGATCTCCCTGTGCTGAAAGAGGCAGGAGAAATGAAAATACAGATGATTCAAAGTATGATCCGCAAAGGCATCAACGCTCCCATGACATCATCGATGGGCAGATTTTTTGACGGCATTGCTGCTCTGCTGGGCATCCGCTCACGCGTCTCTTTTGAGGGACAGGCGGCAATGGAACTGGAAATGATGGCCGGGGAAGAAGTTGACGGCATATATCCCTGTGAATGGGAAAAAGGGGAAACATGGCGCATACTGACCGCTCCCATTGTCAGGGGAATTGTCCGGGATATGCAGTCCGGGCTTTCGGTTCCGCTCATCAGTCGCAGATTTCACAGCAGCCTGATTCACATACTTTCAGAATTATGCGAGCAAATACGAAAGGATACAGATTTGAACAGAGTGGTTCTCAGCGGAGGCGTTTTTCAGAATGCGCTTTTGCTGGAAGGCATGATACGGAATCTGGAAAAAAGACATTTTCAGGTCTTCACCCATTGTCTGGTTCCATGCAATGAGGGGGGGATTTCTCTGGGGCAGGTGATGATCGCCGGTGCAAAGGCGTGATACCGATTCGCTGTTGATTCTGTACAATACAGAATACAAATCCGGAGGAGTGCAAAAATTGAGCGGAGCGGTTTTTTGCACACGCCCAACAGCGGAAAAACTGACGGTATTGTATCAATCAAATCAATGGAGAATTGGTATGACATAACAATGAGCGGGTTGCAAAAAAAAATTGGGAATCCTTCAGTAGTCTGGTTTGACCGGATTTTTGCTCAATGCTTTGCTTTTGCCCACCCGCATACGAATACTTCATTTCACTTAAAATTGCAGGTCGGATTAATGTATTTCTGCAATCTCAATAACTGAGCGCAATCCGGCATTCCCCGGTATTCATTTTATTCCCGCAATCCCCACCCATCCTTCCTTTTCCCGGATTTCGGCAATTTCAAAACCCAGTCTTTCCATTTTCTGTGTAACCTTTTCCCGGTTTTCCGAAATAATGCCGGAGCAGATGAAGATGCCCTTTTCATGGAGCAGTCCGGGAACACTGTCCAGCAGTTTCAAAATTACATCTGTGAGAATATTGGCAATGACAAGATCAAACTGCTGATGCACTTTTTCCGCGAGATTGCCCGTCATAACCGTAAACCGATCTTCTGGAATGTGATTGATCAGCAGGTTTTTCCGGGCAATATCCACTGCTACGGGATCATTGTCTATTCCCTGCAGATTTCCGGCTCCCAGTTTTGCTGCTGCTATCAGCAGAATACCTGATCCTGTTCCTATGTCCAGAACAGAATCACCGGTATGCAGATATTTTTCAATCAGTTGAATGCACAAAGAAGTGGTGGGATGCGTGCCTGTGCCAAATGCCATGCCCGGATCAATTTCCAGCACAATTTCCCCCGGATTCAGCACATAGTCCCGCCAGGTGGGTTTTACCACAATCTTTTTTCCCACCTTTTCCGGCCAGAAATATTCTTTCCAGGATTCGGCCCAGTCTTCCTCATCCATTTCCCGAAACAGGATTCGGGTGGCAATACCCGGTTCTGCTGCCAGCCGATCCAGTTCTGTCTTTATTTTGCCGAGGCTGTCATCAAAACGCCCATCTTTGGGAAAATAGGCGGAAACCGAATCTGCATCCGGGATTTTTTCCACACCATCGGCCCAGTCCGCATCCTCATCCGGAACAGTGCTTTCCACAGCCACACCCTGCAGACCAAAACTGTAGAATATATCGGAAATCAGGTCACATGCCAGTTCCCTGTCAGTATGCTCAAAAATCACTTTTACTTCAATCCATTTCATTGCTTTGTCTCTTTGCGGGTTTCAAGGTCAGTGCCATTGACTTAAATGGTTGGGGAGTCCCGAACTGAAAGTTTGGGAGTCTGAAACAATTCAGAAAACACTGTCAAACTTTCAGTTTGACACTCCTTAACGATTAGAAAACACTGCCAAACGGCAGTGGCTCAAACCGGTTGATTTTTTTAAATCTGAAATTCGGACAGAAAAAAACTCTGCGAAAACTCTGCGTTACTCTGCGGTTAAGAAAACAGACTGACAACCGATTCTGCCACACTTTCAGTTCCGCACTCCCTGATTTTCTTAAGTCAATGACATTGTTTTAATAGTTTCAGATTTCCGGTTCCCCCAATTCTCTTTTGGCGGATTGAAATAGCCAAATCCCAAATCAGGAAAACTGTTCCGGATTCGGTTCAGCAAAGTTTTCATTCCCAGAGGCGGACTGTGGCTTGCAACTGCATTCATTGCTGCCCAGTATTTGACCGGATCAAAATTGAGATTTCTCCACTGGATAAAATCAATCGCATGTTTTTTGCGGAAATTCATAAACGCGGCTGCCTCTTCAGGCGTGTCTGTAAATCCGGGGCAGTTGAGATAATTGAATGACACGAATTTTTTCAGGCCCAAAGCAAGATCAATGCTTTCCATTACATTGGAAAAATCATATCCCGAAGGCCGGAACCAGGCATTATAGCAGGGTTCCCGCACGCTGTTGATGCTGACGCGGATGCTGTCAAGTCCCGCATCAAAGAGCTGTCTGAGAACATCATATTTGCTCGCGTTGGTGTTCATATTGATGGTTCCGTCTGAGGTTTGCACACGAATCAGACGGATGGCCTCTGCAATGGCATCAGCAGCGAAAAGGGGATCTCCCTCGCAGCCCTGCCCAAAACTGACCACAGCATTTTTCACCCGTCTGATATGGGTCAGGGCGACTTCTGCAATGTCAGACGGAGATGGCGTAAAAGAAATTCTTTCCTGACTGGAGCGAATCCTTTCATTTTTCTGCAGGGAAATGCAGCCCAGGCAGCGCGCATTGCAGGATTGCGAGGTGGGCAGAGGGGCCTCATACCGCCCCAGAAAAAAATTCTTTCCTGCCGGGCATCCGTATTCCAAAGCGCATTTTTCCAGATGTTCCCGCAGCCGGTTTTTCGGCATGATGCTGCGCATCTGCTCCACTCCTGCCACTACCTTTTCCCTCTGCATCTGCCGCAAATCCTGCCTCGGTTCTGTATCCACCTGTATCAGGGCCGAACGGAATCCGTCTTTGTGCCACCCAACGGCTCCGTAAGAAAAAAGCGGCAGATAATCTTCCGGAAGATTCTCCCGGTACGCGCTGATATAGGTGTTGACATAACCCGGAGAATTGAAAGCTGCGACCGGAAACAGAGGCTCATCCGGTGCATAGGGATTTTCTTTCACCACTTCAGCAATTCCTGTTTCCATATTGTAAAAAACCGGGCTTCTGTGTGGCAAATACATCAGTTCACTGCCAAAAGGCATGGGAACAGTGTTTTCCGTGCGCAGGGGCATGAGCAAAGCATCAGCCATACCCATTGCAGAATATCCTTCCACTTCAAAAATTTCTCCGGATACATTGGCTGCAACTGCAGTGAGCCATTCGATTTTCTGTTTTTGCTTATGATTTCCGGATGCAGGCTTTTTTGTAACGCGCTTATCCTTCAGTCCTGTTCTCCGGTTCCTGTCTTTTGATTCTTTCAAAATAAGATCTTCCTCAATTGCTGAAAATGTATAAAATTGCACAATTAAAAAATGTTATCCATATGATTTTTTCTATTCTTTGGCAATAAGATTTTCGGCCCTGTCATCAGGAATATAGGGAATGAATCCTTTTTGAAAGGCTGTTTCCTGCACTTCTCTTGGCATTTGCCGGGCATCCGCAATCAGTCCGTTTACCATAATCAGCCATGTCAAAGGATTATCGTCCAGACGGCTGGGCAGACACCAGGTGAGATCAAGCTGCGACATTTTCAGAAGATCACGCACAATTTTTGATTTTGCCAGTCCTGTGCTGCGGCTTACCCCGTATGCGTCATACAGTTCTGAGGCATTCATGGAAGGCTGCTGGCTTCTGTCATAAAGAAAATTGACCATGCCCAGAGCATGGGTAATTCCGCATGCCCATGCATTTGCCCTGCCTTTTGCCAAAGGGGACGGACGCCTGCGGCACAGGGCGGCTGCGGCATAGCGGATAATCTGCGCATATTCCTCATTGAGAAATTTTTTGCAGAATTCATTGCTCAGGCCGGTAATGCTTTCAAAAGTTTCCTGCATTTCTTTGGGAACTTTTTCTGATTTTCTGTCTTTGGACATTGTTTTTCTCCTTTCGCAGTTATACTGTTACTCATAGGTTTTAAGAAAATATTATTGGTGTTTCCTGTAGGTTGGGATTCATTCCTCACCCCAACCTACTCCAAAATAATTATCTTAAAAGCTATCAGAAGATTTGATGGTACAGCCACGAATTGCACGAATGACACGAATTATGGTTTGTGCATTCGTGCAGATTCGTGTTATTCGTGGCAGTTTAACTTATACCGATACTTACATTTTTATAAATTATGCTGATGCAAATTTTTCGAATGCGGTATTTTACAGCCGAAATGTTTCAGGTAACGGTATATCTTTCTCTTTGACACTTTCAACAGCCTGTCTGATGGTGTTCATACAACTTATTAAGCAGTTATACAGAAAAACTTTCTTCACCAAATATTTTTTAAATCAATGATAATTTCTGTAAAAGGTTCGGCCTGCATTTTGTCGTCTTCGCCATAAACTGCCAGCACCACATATTCACTGTTTTTCAGTTTCAAAATTTCCACTGTTCTGTTTGCAGGATCAATTATCCAGAAATAGGATACGCCAAATTTGGCATATTTGGGCAGTTTCTTTTTTCTGTCATGCCTAGCCGTTCCAGGGGATAATATTTCGCAAATCCAGTCCGGAGGGACAGAGAAATATGTTTCTGCCGGCAAAGTGGGCATTCTTTCTTTTTTCCATCCGGCTATGTCAGGTACCAGAAAATCTTCTTTGAGATCGCTGAAATGGATTTCAGGTTCATCCAATATCCACCATTTTCCGCTGCCGCCATTCATGCCCATTTTATAATAATATCCGATTATAATTCCCAGTGAAGATGAGGTATTGCAATGTTTTGGGGATGGTCTTGGCATGACATAAAGTTCGCCATCAATGATTTCTCCAATCATGTTGTCCGGAATGGAATACAGATCGGCATAAGTGGCATTACTCTTAATAGATTCTTTCATTTTTTATTCCTTTTCTCAGTAAATAATGAAAATATCTTCTGCAGTTTTATGACATATGATAAAGCGGAAAATATACATTCATCCTCAAATATTATTCCATAAATTCAGTCTGCTCCATTGTATTTTTTCCTTTGAATTTTGCAGTGTCAAATGTGATATTGTTCTGCGGCAGTTTCAGGCGTCTGTCTGAAAAGAATTCAGACAGCGTCAGTAATTGCAGTTTTGGGAATTTATATCCCGGAGTTTCAATTATTCCTGATGTTGCAATGGTTTCAAGCATGGGTTTTGTCGGTTCTTTTATGGTAAGAAATACACCAAGTTCGCATTTGTGTTTAACCATTGCTCCCAGCAAAGCATCAATGTCTTTTGACTGGACTTTTCCGCCTTTGACCTGAAAGGCGGCTTTGATGGTATTGCTGTTGTTATCAATCAGATATTTGGCAATTCCGTCAACCCCCCTGTCAGCACCTTTCCCTGAATATGTGGCTGAAAATGCTCCAAATTCAGTTATCCACCAGTCCTGAAAGGCAAAGGGGTTCTGTTCCCACAGTTTTATGGCAGACTGTTCATCTTTCGGCACACCTCTGACTTCGTATTTTGAAAGTGCTTTTCCGTATGTGTTTTTCAGACGTTTCTGTATTAAATTTACTGCTATGGGTGAAACATCAATGCCAATCCACTGACGTTTCAGTCCTTCGGCTGTGTCAACAGTTGTTCCGCACCCGCAGAAAGCATCAAGCACAACATCACCTTCATTGGAACTTGCTTTGATAATACGTTCCAAAAGGGCTTTGGGTTTTTGTGTGGGATAGCCGAGACGTTCTTTTGCCTGTGAATTTATAACCGGTATCTCCCAAACATCATCAGCAGGCCGACCCGGAGAATCTGTCCCGGTCATTTGGGTCACCAGTCTGGTTTTACCATTAAATCCGACAATACTTTTCTTCCCTTTCCATCTTTTAACCGTGCCTTCTGACAGGGATTCCCAAATGATGTTAAAATTATTTCTGCGGTATGTTTTGGAATAGAAAAATATAATATCGTGCATTCTCTGAAAATTTTTCTGACTGGCAGGCCATCGTTTATAATGCCATACAATTTCATTTCTGAAATTGTTTTGTTCAAATATCAGATCACAAACCGTTTTCAGATAATGGCTCATTGTCGGATCGCAGTGCATATAAAAACTGCCGGTGGGTTTAAGAACTCTGTGGAGTTCAAGCAAACGCAGGGACATCATCACAAGATAGGGAAAGGCAAATGGCGCAACTTCGGCGTAAGTTGTCAAAAGACGTTGAATTTTTTCAGTTTTCAGGCTTTGGAGTTCAGCCAAGGAATCCTGAATATTTTTCAGTGACCATGTGTCTTCAAACGCGATGCGCTGTGTCTGAATATCTTTGTCATCAAAGAATATATTGTAATTGCGTTTGCTGTTGAACGGCGGATCAATGTAAATCAGATCAACTGTTTCATCAGGTATTTCTTTCCTCAGAACCTCAAGACAATCTCCAAGATGCAGCCAATTCATAATCAGATTTCTTTCACAAAATTTTCGGAACCGGGTATCATACCGATTCGCCATTGATTTGATACAATATTACCTGTTTTTCCGCAGTTCCGCTTGTGCAAAAAACCGCTCCGCTCAATTTTTTGCACTCCTCCGGATTTGCTTGTGCAGAAAACCGCTCCGCTCAATTTTTTGCACTCCTCTGATTTGCGTGTGCAGAAAACCGCTCCGCTCAGTTTTTGCACTCCTCCGGATTTGCGTGTGCAAAAAACCGCTCCGCTCAATTTTTGCACTCCTCCGGATTTGCATTCCGCATTATATACCATTACCTGAAACATTTCAGTTGTAAAATACCGCATTCAAAAGACTTGCATCAGAAGAGTTTATAAAAATGTTACAGTTTAAACAGCCACGAATAACACGAATATGCACGAATGCACAAAACGTAATTCGTGTTATTCGTGCCATTCGTGGCTGTACCATCAAATCTTCTGAGTAATGGTATAGACTTTCAGAAAATGTTTGTCCGAAAAACCCTTAGGGTTTTCAGGCAGAAGAAATCTTTATCTTAAAAACTATATATAATGTTTCAACTTTGGTTTTTTTCGGCATAATTTTTGCAGTGCGGTCAG
>CAZHPS010000160.1:0-13375 GCA_964534335.1 uncultured Desulfobacterales bacterium | reverse complement strand
AATATCTGCCTCCGGACATGGTCATTCAGAGACTGACCGGAGATCCGCACCCGGAAGAGCTGGCGGCTCCGGAATGGTCGATGGATAAAAAAGGGACTTTGCGCATGATTGCCGAAGCAATGGAAAAACAGGATATTTGGCAGGGAAAAAAATACAAAAGCGGAGAAATATATGTCTGAAATCAGAGAATTTGTCATTCCCAAAGAGCAGGCTGTTTTCTGGATGGACAAAAACGGGTGCTGGAACAATGAACACGGAAAATTCCGGCACAAAAGGATTATTGATCATTTTAATTCCTGTATACAAAGAGATGCAGACGGTTATTACCTGACCCAGATTAACGGGGATATCCGGGAAAAGGTGTATTTCCCCTATGAGGATACAGTATTTTTTGTCACAGATATTGCAAAAAATGATGAGGAAAGCCGGCTGATTCTCAACACCAAAGAGGAACTCCCCCTGACACCGGAAAATCTGTTCGTCAAAGATGACAGTCTGTATATGCAAAAAGGGGAAGATCGGATAAAATTTACCGAACGTGCGCTGCTGAAACTTGCAGACTCAATTGCGTATGAAAACGGGCGTTACTGGTTCCTGAGCAAAGGGGAAAAAAAGGAAATTCCCCAGTTATGAATTGTGGGGTGTTCCCAAAAATGCTTCATCTCCGGCAGATTAAAAATCCCGGAAATCCTGAAATGTTGTGAACTGGAATCGGTCGTTTTTTCAAAAAATCAATGCGAATATGAACAGGAAACACGGAAAAACACAGCAGGAGGTGAGTTATGCAATCTGGCAAAACTGTTTCAGCAGCATCCGAAAATATATTGGAAAAACTGTTTGACAAACTCCCGCCATACCCGGCCTTTGCCAAAAGCATCCGCCGCGCGCCGAGACGGCCTATGTCCCTGTCTCAGAAAGAAACCGGACTGGCCCTGAGAAACGCTCTCCGCTATATTCCGCATAAATGGCATGAGCAGATGTCTCCGGAATTTCTGGAGGAACTGCACACACGCGGCCGCATTTACGGATACCGTTTCCGTCCTCCGGGGCATATCAAAGCCAAAGCGGTCGAAGATTACAAAGGCAACTGTCTGGAAGGCAAAGCCTTTCAGGTCATGATTGACAACAATCTTGATTTTGATGTGGCACTCTATCCTTATGAACTCACCACCTACGGCGAAACCGGCCAGGTCTGCCAGAATTGGATGCAGTACAGGCTCATAAAAGCATACCTTGAAATCATGACCACTGAACAGACTTTGGTAATGGCATCCGGTCATCCGCTCGGACTGTTCACTTCCTCTCCTGCTGCTCCCCGTGTCATTATCACCAATGCGCTGATGGTGGGCATGTTTGACAATGCTGAGAATTTTAACCGGGCAGCCGCTCTTGGTGTGGCAAATTACGGACAGATGACAGCCGGAGGCTGGATGTATATTGGCCCCCAGGGAATCGTTCACGGAACCTATTCCACCATTCTCAATGCAGCGCGTTCCAAACTGGGCATTGCTCCGGAAAGCGATCTGCGCGGACTTCTTTTTGTTTCCTCCGGACTGGGCGGCATGAGCGGCGCGCAGGGAAAGGCTGTGGAAATTGCGCACGGTGTTGGCATTATTGCTGAAGTGGATGAATCCCGCATCCAAACCCGGCATAAACAGGGATGGGTAAATCAAATTACGGATGATCCAGCGCAGGCATTTTCTCTGGCAAAGGAATATCAGTCAAAAAAAGAGCCGATGTCCATTGCTTTTTATGGCAATATTGTGGATCTGCTGGAATATGCGGCTGATCATTCTGTTCACATTGATCTGCTGTCTGACCAGACTTCCTGCCATGTGGCATATGAAGGCGGGTACTGTCCCCAAAATCTCACATTTGCCCGGCGCACGGAAATGCTGCGCACTGATCCGCACCATTTTCGGGAACTGGTGAACAAGTCACTCAAACGCCATTGTGAACTCATCAAAACCCTTGTGAATCAGGGCGCATATTTCTTTGATTACGGCAACAGCTTTCTCAAGGCTGTGTATGATGCAGGTGTGAAAGACATCTGCAAAAACGGCAAAGATCCGCTCGACGGTTTCGTTTTTCCCTCTTATGTGGAAGACATCATGGGGCCTTTGCTTTTTGATTACGGATACGGGCCTTTCCGCTGGGTCTGCCTGAGCGGGAAACAGGAAGATTTGCACAAAACTGATGCTGCTGCCATGTCCTGCATTGATCCCAAAAGACGTTTTCAGGACAGGGACAATTACAACTGGATTCGGGATGCCGCGAAAAACAGGCTGGTGGTGGGAACCCAGGCCAGGATTCTGTATCAGGATGCAATGGGACGCATGAAAATTGCCCTGAAATTCAATGAAATGGTGCGCAAAGGGGAAACCGGGCCAATCATGCTGGGACGGGATCACCATGATACAGGCGGCACCGATTCACCCTTCCGGGAAACCGCGAATATCAAAGACGGCAGCAATATCATGGCAGATATGGCGGTTCACTGCTTCGCGGGAAATGCGGCGCGGGGCATGAGTCTTGTTGCTTTGCACAATGGCGGAGGCGTGGGCATTGGAAGAGCCATCAACGGCGGATTCGGTTTGGTGATCGACGGCAGTGAACGGGTGGATAATATTATCCGCCAGGCCATTTGCTGGGATGTCATGGGCGGAGTGGCGAGGCGGGCCTGGGCAGGAAATGTGCATTCCATTGAAACTGTGATGGAATATCAGCAGATATGCAATGGAGCAAATCAGATCACTCTGCCTTTTATTGCAGATGCGGAAATGCTGAAAAATACGGTCGATGATGCAATGGAAAAACAGAAAATCTGAAATATTGGGGAAGGAGTGCATATGCAATATCCTCTGCATGAAAGAATAGGAGAGCCGGAACTGCTGGTGGGCCGGGAAAAAGAATTTAAGCTGCTGGACAAGTGGATCAGCGGAATTCCAAGAAGAATTTCCAAATCTAGGGCTATTCTGGGACGCCGGAAAAGCGGGAAAACCTCGATTGTTCAGCGCATTTTCAACCGTCTCTGGAGCGAAAACCGGGAAGTCATTCCTTTTTACTACAATTTTCCGGAACAGAAGATATGGTATCCCAATCTGGCAGTGGAATATTACAGAACCTTTGCCTCCCACTATATTTCCTTTCTGGAAAGGGATGAAAAACTGATCATGAATCCCCTTACCCTGGATCAGATACATGCCTATGGCCTGTCCCAATCCCTTGCCCCCCTTGTGACGGATTCGGAACAGATGCACAAACTCCGTGACAGGGGCGATTATGACATTCTCTGGCGGACGGCCTACAGCGCGCCCGAACGCTATGCCGCTGTTTTTGACCGGCGGATTCTTGTCATTCTGGATGAATTTCAGAATGTGGGCAGCACGGTTTACCGGGATGAACAGTGCGAAAGGGCGCATGATGAAACCGTTCCCGGAAGTTGGCATGAACATTCGGAATCCAAAATCGCGCCCATGCTGGTGACCGGTTCCTATGTGGGCTGGATACTCAATATCATCAGCAAATGGTTTGAGGGCGGACGCCTGAAAATATATGAAATATCCCCGTATCTGGAGCCGGAGGAGGGACTGCGGGCCGTGTACAGATATGCTCAATATTACAATGAGCCGCTCACCAATGAAACCGCTTTTCTGATCAATGATCTGTGCATGTGCGATCCCTTTTTTATTTCCTGTGTCATCGGCAGTGACTTTGAGGTAAAAGACTTAAACACCGAAACCGGGGTCATAGATGCCGTGCATTATGAAATCACGAACCGGGAATCGGAAATGTCCAAAACCTGGGGGGAATACATTGAACTGACACTCAAAAGGGTCAATGACATCCATGCCAAAACCATACTGCTTCATCTGAGCAAACATCCGGAACAGGAATGGACACCCAAAACACTGAAGGAGCATCTGAACCTGTCCATATCGGAAAAGGAGATTCATGACCGGCTGCGCATTCTCGTGAGTGCGGATGTCATTGCGGAAGGGCCTGCTGACATTGACTATCACGGACTCCGGGACGGAACCCTGAACCTGATTCTCCGCAACCGCTTTGAAAAAGAGATATGCACCTTTGGAGCACCGGATCTGAAAAAGGAATTTGCCGATGAGATTGAAAGACTGAAAAAGGACAGAAAATCCCTTCAGGAGCCTGAAATATGACTGATTTTCCCCGCAAAACCGCACTTCACATTCTGCATACTGTGGAGCAGGAGCGCAAAACCCTTGATGCTGTGCTGGATCAGGTTTTTGCAGAGCAGACTTTTGACAGAAGAGACCGTTCCTTTATCTATGCACTGGTTTATGGTGTGCTGCGATGGCGGGAGCGTCTGGATTATATCATTGCCCATTTTTCCAAAAGCGGCATGGATAAAATCCGGCCTGATATTCTCGATATTCTGCGCATGGGAATTTTTCAGATTCTGTATATGGACAGAATCCCGGCATCTGCGGCAGTGAATACTTCTGTGAATTTGGCAAAGGAAACCGGGGCTGGTTCCCCTGTTTGCGGTTTTGTCAACGGGCTGCTGCGCAATGTTCTCAGAAATCAGGAAAACATTGCCTTTCCCAATCCGGAAAAAGAACCGGTTTCTGCCCTGAGCATAGGAGAATCTTTTCCGCGCTGGCTGGTGGAGCGGTGGATGAGCAGATTCGGATATGAGGAAAGTCAGCGCATCTGTCAGGCACTCAATACACCTGCACCTCTTACAATCCGAACCAATACCCTGAAAATCACGCGTGAAAAACTCATGGATTCGCTCAGAACAGAAGTGGAACATGCTGAACCCGGGATGTATACGGCAGAAGGCATTCTCCTGTCCGGGCAGATGCCGTCTGTGCCAAAGATCAAAGCATTTCAGGAAGGATGGTTTCAGGTGCAGGATGAGGCCGCGCAACTGGTCACACGAATGCTCAATCCCAAGCCCGGCGAGCATATTCTGGACGCGTGCGCTGGTCTTGGCGGAAAAACCGGGCATATCGCTCAGATGATGGAAAATCAGGGAAAAATTCTTGCAATGGACAACAGCAGGGAAAAACTCTCCAGCCTGAAAGCGGAAATGGAGCGGCTGGGCATATCCATTGTAACAGACTGCGAATACGACCTGAATAAAAAACCGGATGCAGATAAATTCGGAATGTTTGACCGGGTGCTTTTGGATGCCCCATGTTCCGGTCTGGGCGTTATCCGCCGCAATCCTGATACCAAATGGGCTGTGTCAGAAAAAAATCCAGCGCGGTACAAAGACCGTCAGATCCGTTTCCTGCATCATCTGGCTGATCTGGTAAAACCCAACGGTCTGCTTGTATATGCGGTCTGCAGTACGGAAACCGAGGAAAACGAAGCAGTGGTGTCCGCATTTCTGAAAAAACATGCGGAATTCCGGGTGGAAAAAAATCTGCCGGGTCTGCCGGAAAAAGCACTATCCCTTCTCACGTCCGAAGGGTATCTTCGCACTTTTCCCCATCTTCACCATACAGACGGATTTTTTTCTGTATGCTTCCGGCGTCAGGAGAACTCAGATAGCAATTCTCCATTGATTTAATACAAAACTGTCAGTTTTTTCGCTGTTGAGCGTGTGCAAAAAACCGCTCCGCTTAATTTTTGCACTCCTCCGGATTTGTATACCAGTACTTGAAACATTTGCAGATGTTCAGATTCAGATCTGAATTCCGCACAGAGAAACTCTGTGTGACTCTGCGGTTAAAATCCGCCCGGCAGAATTGCTAAAATGTTTTAAGTATCGGTATATTCTGTATTTTATAGAATCAATGGCGAATCGGTATGATACATAATTTACAGGGTATCAAAAAAACTCAACACTTTTCCTTCTGTTCCGCAGTAAAGACAGCGGTTCTGATTTTTGTTCATAATGCGGCCGCATTTGGGACAGGTTTCGGTTTTTTCATCAGATACCTTCAGTTCCTCAATGCGTTTGAGCAGTGCCTCCTCCGTAAGTTCCGGATGCTGGTGCCGGATAAAAGCCCACAGAGCCTCGCAGACCAGAGACAGTTTTTCCACCTTCTGCTTGAGTTTTTCATACTCCTGCTCTTCCGACTTTGCCTCCAGAAGCCGCATTTTGGCCTCAAAATCCGCATCCATTCCGAATCTCCCTTTTCCGCGTGAACTTTTTCCGAATAAACTCATCTCCGGCTCCGATTTCCAGTTTTTTTCCTGTGCCGTTTGGTTGCCGGACGCTGACGGAGCAGCACATAGGTTGCCCCTGCACCGCCGTCACAGGCTCTCGCGCTGGCAAATGCAATCACCCATTTCCGCCAGGGGCCTGTGGTAAGCCACTGACATACACTGTTTTTCAGTACCGGCATTACCGGTGAGGAAAGCCCGCGTCCATGAACAATCAGAACTGTCCGTTTTCCTTCATATACGGATTTTTTCAGAAAATCCTCAAAAACCTCATGCGCTGCAAAAACATTCAGGCCGTGAAGGTCAATATAATCCTGAACTGAAAAATCTCCCCGGTGCAGACGCCCTGGAATGTCAGGACTGACATTGTATCCCCTTCCCTCCATATATTCCGGAGTGTCTGACACAATGAAACCCTCCCCGGAAACAACAAGATTTTTCAGTCTGGCAAGGGTTTCCTGCCCTGTGTCTTCCGCAGGCATGGCAATGTGTGGGCCAGGTGATTTCCGCACTGCAAAACTGTCCCATGAAACAGGGGTGACATCAGACATGGCCTCCTGAAATAACTGCTGCTCATTTTCAGGAAAGGATTTTTTCTCAGGATGTTTCCGCGGTGGCACGAATGGAATCTCCGCGAGCCGGATATTTCTGTTTTCAATCAGATGCCTGAGTTCTTCAAAAGGTCTGTGTCCATAATCATCAGAATGCTTTTTTCCTGTACGGTTCATGGCCTCACCTCTCTGAAGATTTCCGGAAACGGATTATCTGCTGATGAATGTTTTTTTTACAGCGGAGTCCCAATGCAACAGGAATGCCAATCTGCATATTTGGCACTCCTTTGCTACTTAAAGTGATTTCTGAAAATATACAATTACCTGAAACATTTTGGTTGTCAAATACCGCATCCGAAAAATCTGACTCAGCAGAGTTTATAAAAATTACAGTTTAAACTGCCACGAATAACACGAATCTGCACGAATGCACAAACCGTAATTCGTGTTATTCATGCAATTCGCGGCTGTACCATCAAATCTTCTGAGTAATGGTATAAATATCCCATTTCAGTTCACAGGCACAATGCACAGGCCGGAAGCTTATGCTGCTTTGGCGGGATATTCTTTTCTGTAAATCACCTTAATGGCATTGCGCAGATTCCTGCGTAAATTTTGCGTTACTTTGCGGTTAAAGAGTTACCCGGTTAAAGAATGTCTGTCAAGGGATTTGTACCCTGAAAAAGTCTTTTCCATCAGATATCCAAAGGAAAAATCTCTTTTTTCAAATCTCCTTTCTTATACCGGTAATAGTCGCGGATAATGTCTGCATGGTCAAAGACAATGCTTTCCGGCAGGGATGTTTCTGTGAATATGCCCAGTTTTCTGGCGTCATCCATTGCTTTGGGAATTCCTGCCCCGCGAGCAATGAATACGGTTGTCACAGTGTGATGTCTGGGGTCACGTCCCGGGTCCGAATACGCATGAAACTGCTCTGTGAGAAGCACATCCAGCGATGTTTCCTCTTTGGCTTCCCGCCTTGCCGCAGTCTCAAGAGATTCCCCGTAATCCACAAATCCGCCCGGCAATGCCCATCCGTAAGGAGGATTGCGCCGTTCAATAAGAATAATCCCTTCCCCGGTTTCAATTACAATATCCACTGTTGGCAGCGGATTTCTGTATTTTTTTTCCATGTCACAGCTCCGGCACACCTGAGGGAATAAGGCAGGCAAAGATCAGTTTTTCCTCCCCGGTATTCCGTATACGGTGTTCCTCATTTCCGGGAATAAAGGCCGTATATCCGGCCTGAACCGGTATCCAGTCTCCTTTGCAGAAAACCTCCCCTTTGCCGGAATGGAAAAAAATTTCATGCTCCCATTCATGGGAATGAAGCGGAGTGAATCCGGCCGGAGCGATTTCAAATACCCGCATACAGAAATGGTCAGCACCATCGGCCTTTCCAATGACAACCCTGCCGGTAACGCCCCTGACGGCCTCACTTTCAAACTGTCTGGGTTCTGCTTTGCTGTAATGAACGATTTTCATGTTTCCTTACTCCTTTTTTATCTCCATATATTTTCAGATATAAATTTTCCGAAAAACGGGATTTTTCGGAAAAATCCGGTTTTTTTGTACACTTCAATTCATAAAATCAAATCATAAAATCAAAGTTGACAAAGTAATAATACTCTGTCAAGTTTGAAATTGTGAGTTCATAAACCCTAAGGGTTTTGAAAACCCTTAGGGTTTGGGAATTCTGAACTCACAAAAACAAAGTTGACAAAGCAATAGTATTTTCCTTAACTTTTGTACGTTATGACTGTGCAAAAAACCGCTGCGCTTAATTTTTGCACTCCGGAAACAGGCAAAAAACCGCTGCGCTTAATTTTTGCACTCCTGCCATCAGGGTTTACCATAAAACGCTTTTTTGGCACGCGTCGCGGACAAATACATTGGGATTTCCCTGAAATTCTTCGATTCTACCGGCCCGTTCGCATTCCCACTGATCCACCGGATCTGACCGATCCCATTGCTGAAACATTTTCTTTTCTGTTTCAGGCAAAACATTCCGTCCCGGATAGGCAGCATCCATGTAAAAATACGTCCGGGCAATATCTCCCCGAATATATTCAGCAGGTTCAGCAATGCCGTTTGACACCTCGAAATCGCAATTTCCGAAATCCCTTTTCTCTCCCGGAATTTCCCCGTATGCCAGATCAGATCGTTTCTGGTTGATCAGACCAATAGCAGGAACCAGATTGTACATATCCGATTCCATCAGACGGTATTCCTTTGACAGACTCCGGGCGTTTTCCCGCGCGCTCCGGGTGCGGCAGTCAATAAAAAGTATGGTACGCAGAATGGGAGGCAGACGGCAGCCAAAGGATTCCTGCTTTTTCCAGTCTTCAAAGGTCTTTCCAAAACGGGAGGCCGGAACAACATGCTCCCATTCCACAACATATGCCCTCGGTCCTTTTCCTACATTGCATCTCACTTTTTTGTTCTTGCCAAAGGTGCAGCCGCAGTAAAAAGTGACCCGGTTGTCCCGGTATATCTCATTGAGAAGAATCTCCTTAACTTCATTGAAACTTTCATACCGGGTATTGCTTTTTTTCTCACCGCATCCGCAAAGCATAAGCAGAGCGGCAATCACGCACAGTTTTTTCATGATACTGTCCTTTTTTAACATACCCTATTGTAAATAAAGCAGAACATGCATCCGATCTGTTTATGAGTTACACAAGCTGGAAGCTTGTGCTACGTTAAAAGCTGGAAGCTTGTGCTACTTTACTTCAAAATACTGTCTGTAAAGAATCTGATACGCTTCTTCCTGCTTGAATTTTTTCAGTTCTGCGGAAAAACGCTCAGCCGTTTCTTTGGACACCCTGTTTTTATTGAAAATCAGATACAGTCCGTCTGATTTGATCGGCTTGTCTTTGATGGGAACAATCCGGTTCAGTTTCAGTTTTTTCAGCAGATGATACCCGTTTCCCATCTCCGCAACTGCATAATCAATCCGGCCTCCATTGAGTTTGCGGAAATTGGTTTCATCATCTGTGACATCATCAACCACTGCATTTTTTTGAATAAAATCCAAGAATTCTGGCGTATAACTGTATCCTCTGACAACGCCGATTCTTTTTCCTTTCAAATCCTCAAAAGAATCAAATTTCAGTCCGTCCTCCCTCACCCACAAAACCCAGGGCGACTGTATAAGGGCTTCCTCCGGATACCGGGCAAATGCCTCCCTTTCTTTGGCATAATTGGCGGAAAACAAAGCATGGGCCTCTCCTTTTTCCATCATGGTGATGGCCCGTTTCCAGGGATACACATTCAAACTGCTGATATTCACCCCCATTCTTTCCAGAACCGTTTTCACAATTTCTGTGCCAAATCCGGTGACATGACTGTTTTCAACAATCTGATAGGGCGGCCATTCATCGCAGATAAGTTCCATTTCCTGCGCAGACAGCGTACCGATCCACAAAACCATGCAGATTACCATACATGTTATCCATCTGAAATTTTTCATACAACCTCCTTTTGCTCCCATGCTTTGCATCAATAACTGTTTAAACAGTTTGCAGAGCGGACGCAGTGCAATCCTGCTGTCTGAATCGCTGATGGACGCGGATTTCACAGATAACTCTGCGCAATCCGTGAAATCTGCATGAATCAGCGGTTCAGACAGTCTTGACTATAGCAGATCATCTGTCAAATTTAAACCCCAAATATGCCATATTCGGGACAGGCATAAACATTTTCTTGACACTTACGGCATTTACTACTACATTTTCCAGATTTTCATATCTGATGATCCTGTGGAAATCAGCAAATCCGTCACTTCGGCCTGATCCGGAAACTCCAAAACTTTGAAAGACAGGGATTCCAGCTTTTGCCCCAGTGACGGAAAACTGTATCTGTCACAAAAACCCTAAGGGTTTTGGAAACCCTCAGGGTTTATTAAGATAATTAACCTATTTTGAAAGAGGAAAAACAATGGACTACAAAAAAACGCTTAATCTTCCGTCAACACAGTTTCCCATGAAGGCAAACCTGGCAACACGGGAGCCGGAGCAGTTAAAAGCATGGGAGCAGAGCGGTCTTTATGAGAAAATCAGAAAATCATCCGCAGGCCGGAAAAAATTTGTTCTGCATGACGGGCCGCCCTATGCCAACGGCAATATCCATATTGGCACGGCTTTGAACAAAATCCTTAAAGACATTATTGTGCGCTCCCGGCAGATGGCGGGTTTTGACGCGCCTTATGTCCCGGGCTGGGACTGTCATGGTCTGCCCATTGAGCATAATGTGGATAAGGAACTGAAAAAAAAGAAAATTGACAAGGAGAACATGCCACAGGCTGAAATCCGCAAACTGTGCCGTGCTTATGCCGAGAATTATATTGATATTCAGAGATCTGAATTCAAACGGCTGGGCGTGATGGGGGAATGGGAAAATCCCTATCTGACCATGAATTACGAGTATGAGGCCATTATTGCGCGGGAATGCGGAAAATTTGCGCTTGAAGGCAGTCTGTTCCGGAGCAAAAAACCCATTTACTGGTGCTGCAGTTGCCATACTGCTTTGGCTGAGGCTGAAATTGAATATGGGGATGAATCCTCGCCTTCCGTGTTTGTGAAATTCCTGCTTAAAGATGATCTCAGTGCAGAGATTCCGGCATTGGCGGGCAAAAAGGTTTCAGTTGTAATTTGGACCACCACGCCCTGGACACTTCCCGCGAATCTGGGCATTGCACTGCATCCGGATTTTGATTATGCGGCTGTGGAAACTGAAAATGGGGAAGTGCTGATTCTGGCGCGGGAACTTATTGAATCCTGCATGAAATCCTTTAAGATGTCCGAATACAAAATCATTGCGGACATCCGGGCAGGAATGCTGGATCGCAAATGCTGCTCGCATCCCCTTTATGGCCGGGATTCCCTGATTGTGATGGGAAATCACGTCACTTTGGAAGCTGGAACAGGCTGCGTTCACACCGCGCCCGGTCATGGCCGTGAAGACTATGAGGTTGGATTGCAGTACGGACTGGACGCGTATTCGCCTGTGGATGACAATGGATGTTTCACTGAGGAAGTCGGGCTTTTTCAGGGTCAGTTTGTGTTCAAGGCCAATGCGCCCATCACGGAAAAACTGCGCGAACAGGGAGATTTGCTTGCAGAACAGAAAATCATGCACTCCTATCCCCACTGCTGGCGATGCAAGCAGCCGGTCATTTTCCGGGCAACTCCCCAATGGTTTATTTCCATGGACAAAACCGGGCTGCGCAAACGCTCGCTGGAGGAAATTGACCGGGTCCAGTGGATTCCGCACTGGGGCAGGGAGCGGATTTACGGCATGATTGAAAACCGGCCTGACTGGTGCGTATCCCGTCAGCGCGCGTGGGGCGTTCCCATTACGGTTTTTTACTGCAAAGAATGCGGGGAACTGGTGGTGAATCAGGCAACAGTGGATCATGTGTTTGAATTGTTTAAAGAACACGGCGCAGACATCTGGCTGGAAAAATCCGCAGATGAACTGGTTCCTCCGGGTACAAAATGCGGAAAATGCGGCGCGTCCTCTTTTGAAAAAGAGACGGATATTCTGGATGTCTGGTTTGATTCAGGCGTAAGTCATGCGGCAGTGCTGGAAGCAAGGGATTATCTGCAATGGCCTGCGGATATGTATCTGGAAGGAAGCGACCAGCACCGGGGCTGGTTCCACAGTTCCCTGCTTACCGCTGTGGGAAACCGGGGACGTGCGCCTTACAAATCCGTGCTGACACACGGCTTTGTTGTGGATGAACAGGGCAGAAAAATGTCCAAATCCGTTGGCAATGTAATTGCACCCAAAGAAGTGATTGACAAATACGGCGCGGAAATCCTGCGTCTGTGGGTTTCTGCCTCGGATTACCGGGATGACATCCGCATTTCTGACAATATCCTCAAACAGTTAAGTGACGCATACCGCAGAATTCGCAACACCTGCCGTTTCATCCTGGGCAATCTGTATGATTTCAATCCTGTGACAGATGCGCTCGCGTATGAAAATCTGACGGATATTGACAAATACGCGGTTCACACGCTTTCCGGGCTGGTGGAAAAGGGAATCAGAGCCTATGAAAATTATGATTTTCATGTGATTTACCATGCCATGTACAATTACTGCACAGTGGATTTGTCCGCGTTTTATCTGGATATTCTCAAAGACCGGCTCTACACTTCTCCGCCCAAATCCGCTGACCGGCGCAGCGCGCAGACCGTGATGCACAGCATTCTGGATGCCATGATCCGGATTATGGCCCCGATTCTGCCCTTTACCGCAGAGGAAATTTGGAAACACATGCCGGAACAGGCAGGCAAAACAGAAAGTATTCATATGACAGGGCTTCCGGATGCGGCAGGTTTCCAAAAGAACGCTGAACTGGCCGGAAAATGGGAAAAAATTCTGGAAGTGCGCGGAGAAGTGACCAAAGCATTGGAAGAAGCCCGAATCCGCAAGGAAATCGGCCATCCTCTGGATGCGGCTGTGTCCATCATTGCAGACGGAGAAATCGCTGATGTGCTGAAATTCTATGAAAAGGATTTGGCCACGATTTTCATTGTCTCCAAAGCAGGACTGGCAGATGGAAATTTGGAAAAAGCGTTTTCCAGTGAAATCATCAAAGGTCTTCAGATTCAGGTGAAACCCGCTGCTGGTGAAAAATGCGAACGCTGCTGGGTGCATGA
>CAZHPS010000159.1:0-13389 GCA_964534335.1 uncultured Desulfobacterales bacterium | reverse complement strand
ACAGTTCAGACAGCCGGGAATGTCTGAACCATGATTTACAGGATTAAAGGATTGGCATGATTTCTGAAAATCCCATTATCCATGCAAAATCCATCATGAAAATCCTTTCATCAGGTGAATCAGGGTTCAGACAGCCGGGAATATCTGAACCGCTGATTCGTCTGATTCGTCTGATTTATCTGATTAACATGATTTCCAATCAGAGTAATCAGACAAATCAGACGAATCACAGTTCAGACAGCCTGCCATGATTTCAATTCATTAACCATGCAAAATCCATCATGAAAATCCTTTCATCAGGTGAATCAGGGTTCAGACAACCTGTGAATCACAGTTCAGACAGACAACTCCCCCAGCCCCGCACTTTCCCACATGGCTTTCAGCTTTGCCTGCGTTTCGGGGGCGGCCTGCTTGTAAGAAATCATGAAATTATTGGTATGCTTTTGAGCTTCTGTCGGGTCATTCCATTTTGCAAATAAAAGAATCGCTTTTATCAGCCATTTGCCGGATTCCTTAAAATGCTCCTGCAATCCGGCAAGAATACCAAGTTGACCATACGTGAAAGCCGCTAAGTATTCGTTGCCGTGCTTTTCTCTTATTTCCAGCGATTTTCGGTACCATTTTTCAGCGGACGCAAAATCCCGTCTCTCCTCAGCGATTATCCCCAACTGGTGATACGTGGAAGCCGCTCCGTGTTCGCTGCCGTGCTTTTCTTCTATTTCCAGCGATTTGCGGTACCATTTTTCAGCCGCATCAAAATCCCGTCTCTCATGGGCGATTATCCCCAACTGGTGATACGTGACAGCCGCGTCGTGTTCGTTGCCGTGCTTTTCTTTAATTTCCAGCGATTTGCGATACCATTTTTCAGCGGACGCAAAATCACGTCTCTCCTGAGCGATTCTCCCCAACTGGTGATACGTGACAGCCGCGTCGTGTTCGTTGCCGTGCTTTTCTGAAATTTCCAGTGATTCGCGGTACCATTTTTCAGCGGAGTCAAAATCACGTCTCTCCTGAGCGATTCTCCCCAACTGGTGATACGTGCCAGCCGCACCGTGTTCATTGCCGTGCTTTTCAGAAATTTCCAGAGATTTGCGGTACCATTTTTCAGCGGACGCAAAATCACGTCTCTCCTCAGCGATTATCCCCATTGCATGACAGGATTGGGCTTTCTTTTGACGATCCTTGTTTTCCTTTGCCCATTGCAAAAGTCTTTTCACGGATTTTTCCGCATCGTCCAAATTCCGCAGTTGTACATCAAGAACATAATTTTTAAACAGCCATTCCGGCATTTCCGTTTCCTTTATATCTGCTTCGGAAATATGTCTGCGAAGGCTTTGCGCACGCTGAAGGTCATAAATGGTCATGGCAGCTTCAAACATGGGGAGATAATATCTGCGGACAAGAAGGGATTTGTCGGTTCCCTGATGAAGAGCCTGTGTCAGTTGTTCCTGCAAAGCCGATAAAACCTGCCGTGCGGTTTTGAAGGACATTTTTTCACGGGAAAACGCTCTGTCCGGCATCTGAAAGGACTGTTTTGCCCCGTCATCGTGAGAAATCCCCAGAATATGCAGTTTCAGGGGAATCCAGTCTGCCAGATGATCCGCATCCCGCATCATTGTGCGGTAGGTTAAGGGCAGAAGAAAAAAAATCACATGGCATTTCAATCCTCCCCAGGATTCCCGCAGAAAATTCATTTCCATCCAGAACTGATGAGCGTCTTTTTCCTCTGCGCGGCCCTGATCCACAATAAACAGCACGCCCTCCTGTTCTGCCCAATCTGCAATTTCCTTTTTTGCCTGATCCAAAAGCAAACCCGGAGACCCGGAGCATAACAGAGGCAATGCGGCACTGGGACGGGTGGCGATTTCCGTTTGCAGAAGTTTCACAAGCCTTTCTGCCCGATGCACCGTATCCACTTCCACCGCGCTTAACGCGGATACAGGTTCCCGCACTGCATTTGTAAGACTTTCCAGATGTTCATTTTCATTGATCATAATCTTCCAATCATCTTCAGATGTTCTGCCACCAGAGGATGAACCCCTATCCATCTTTCCCCGTTGTATTCAACCATTGCGCAGGACTTTATCAAAATCTGGTTTATGGCATCAGCCATCAGTCCCGGTTTTTCACCATTCTGCTGTTTTTTCGCGCATTCAGCCAGACGTTCATGCAGTTGGTCAACAGACTGGGGCCCTCCGGGAAGGGGATCATACGGCAGCGCAATCTGCAGGGCCAGTTCCCGGCGCAACTGGTTTAATCCGTACTGAATATGATCAATGGTCAACGGAATCTTTGCGCTGGTCATTACCGCAGCTTCGTGAAGCACATCAAACACATGACGCAGCACACCTCCGGTTTTCCGAATCAGCAGATCCAAAGCATCAGCCTGTATCAGATTTTTCTGAATCCGGCTGAGAACAATTTTTTTTACAATCTGAAATCCCTCAGCCTTTTTCTCCGGAGGTTCCATGACTTTGATCATGGGCAGATTGACCGTGTCATCAAAATGGTGTTTAAAGGCATTGACTTCAGAGGAATGAAACAGAAAAATCGGAATGGTGTAAATAATCGCTGTTCTGATTCCGGTCAGCAGATTGGTGTTCTGCACATAGATTTCCCGCGCCTGCCTCAAATCCAGTTTGTCAATATCTTCCACAATCACAAGCAGTTTTTTGTTTTCCGGCAAAGCACTGCGCACAGCCTCAATGACAATGTTTGCCTGTGTAAGCAGATCCGCAGGCCGTTTTCGCAGTTTTGCGGTTTTTGTTTCCTCACTGTGGGCATTGTATTTTATTTCAGAGGTGATTTTGAAAAACAGACCTGCCAGTTTTTCCAGCAGCCCGGATTCTGTTGAAATCCCTGCGCCCACCTGCAAATCCATGTCTCTGCATTCTTTTTCCGACAAAACCGTTTCGCTGAAAAAATCCAGAACCGGATGCAGCAGATTGTCTTTGAGTTTCATTCCCTTTTCCTGCGCGGTTTTCAGAATCCGGGCTGTTATCACCAGAATCAAATCTTCTGCACGGGCAGAAACAAGATTCATTTCATCCATCACGGAAAAGGAAACCGTTTCAAACCTGCCGCTGATTTCAGAGAGCAGTTTGTTGAGTTCTGTTGATTTGCCGCATCCTCTGTGGCCGTAAAACAGAATCCGTGCATCAGGTATGGCCTCCAGCGTTTCGGAAATTCTCTGCCGGGTGTGCTGATTCGGATCCCTTGCACAGTCTGTTTCCACAAAAAAAGATTCCAGTTCCCTGCCGGACAATGGCAGGGGACGGCATACTTTCCGGATCTGCGCCAGTGTTTCCGCTTTTTCAAGTTTGTTACCGGATGTCATAATTATCTCCTGTTTAAAATAAAAAATGCCAGAATCAGATAAGTAAGGTTCCATAAATTTTCGGGCATAAAATTTTCAGAAAAACTGGATTTTTTGGAAAAAACCGGTTTTTTTCCTCTGTGTTCTCTGTGGTTTTTTCCTCTCTGTGTCCTCTGTGGGAAACCGAATCATCAGAATCCGGTTTCCCATATTTCCTGCAGATTCAGCACAAATCCGGGCAGCACCGGGTCTCCCGACACTGCGGAGGGATTTTTCAGACACACGGTCTCCTGTCCGGGACGGAACACGAACACGGTTTTTTCGTCCGGGACAATCAGCCAGACCAGCAATGCCCCGTTTTCCGTATATTCTTTCATCTTTTCCCCAAGCACGGAAACCGTGTCTGACGGTGAGCAGAGTTCAATGACAAAATCCGGGCAGAGCGGAATGAATCTGCGTTTCTGTTCCGGTGTCAGACAGGCCAGTCTTGAGCGTCTGATCCATGCCGCATCCGGGGAACGGGTTGCTCCGTTCGGGAGAATAAAACCTCCGGATGAATCGAAAACCACGCCGGTCTTGTCTTTTTTAGCCCAGTTTCCGAGAGCTGTAATCAGTTCTGAATTGCGCCAGCTTGTTTCTCCGCCTGTCGGTGACATAATCACCACCTCCTGTTCGGTATTGCGTTCCATGCTCAGTTCCCGGTTTATCCGGCAAAATTCATAAAACTGTTCATCCGTGAAATGAATCGCGGGATGGAATTTCAGCGTCAGACAAAAATGTTCATTCACAGTCTGTATCATGGTGTCCTCCCTTATTTTTGCTGTGCAAACGGGGAATCCCCGCACGTTTCCGCAGGATTTTCAGTTCCGTCTCCCTTTTTTGGCAGTGGTTCAGTATACCGGGTCGCTATTGGTTTTAGATGATTTCTGAAAATAAAAACACCGGTTCAGTCATCTGAAAGATTTGACAGCTTTCGGAAAGTTGTCAAATCAGGGGTATATTCTTTTCCGGAAATCACCCAATCTGTCCGAACCGCGATTTATACCGATACTTAAAATATTTTGGTAATTCTTCCGGGCAGATTTTAACCGCAGAGTCACACAGAGTTTCCCCGGAGTCACACAGAGTTTTTCTGTTCGGAATTCAGATCTGAATCTGAACCTCTGCAAATGTTTCAAGTAATGTTATACAGGATGAACCCCGCTCCGCAGTATGCGGCCATCCGCTGAAAATTCAGAATCCGGTTTCCCATATTTCCTCCAGATTCAGCACAAATCCGGGCAGCACCGGGTCTCCTGACACAGCCGTGGGATTTTTCAGACACAGGGTCTCCTGTCCGGGACGGAACACGAACACGGTTTTTTCGTTCGGGACAATCAGCCAGCCCAGCAATGCCCCGTTTTCCGTATATTCCCTCATCTTTTCTCCAAGCACCGAAACCCTGTCTGACGGCGAGCAGAGTTCTATCACAAAATCCGGGCAGAGCGGAATGAATCTGCGTTTCTGTTCCGGTGTCAGACAGGCCAGTCTTGAGCGTCTGATCCATGCCGCATCCGGGGAACGGGTTGCTCCGTTCGGGAGAATAAAACCTCCGGATGAATCGAAAACCACGCCGGTCTTGTCTTTTTTAGCCCAGTTTCCGAGAGCTGTAATCAGTTCTGAATTGCGCCAGCTTGTTTCTCCGCCTGTCGGTGACATAATCACCACCTCCTGTTCGGTATTGCGTTCCATGCTCAGTTCCCGGTTTATCCGGCAAAATTCATAAAACTGTTCATCCGTGAAATGAATCGCGGGATGGAATTTCAGCGTCAGACAAAAATGTTCATTCACAGTCTGGATCATGGTGTCCTCCCTTATTTTTGCTGTGCAGACGGGGGAATCCCCGCACTTTTCCGCAGGGTTTTCAGTTCCGTCTCCCCTTTTTTGGCAAAGGTTTCAGTATTGACTGATTTTTTTCTCCCCCTTTGGAGAGAGCAGGGCTGTTAAGTTCTTTAAAAAATCCCCTCTTGAGAGGGGGCAGGGGGTGTGTCTTTCCCCGCACCCTGAACACACCCCTTTGTCCCCTCTCAAGAGGCAGGGCTGTTAAGTTCTTTAAAAAATCCCCTCTTGAGAGGGGCAGGGGTGTGTCTTTTCCCCATTGCCGGACACACCCCTTTGTCCCCTCTCAAGAGGGGAATGAGAGAACTTAACAGCCCTGCCTCTCAAGAGGGGAATGAGAAGAGGGAAAACCTCTGTGAGCTTAAAATATACCACTGCCAACTGTTTATGTCCGGTTTTTTCCGCTTTTGTTTTGCATACCGATAATCATTGCCAGCGAATCCACATGCTTTCTCAAATCTTCTGCCTGCCTGCTTAAATCTTCGGAAACAGCGGCTGATTCTTCCGTGCCTGCGGCTGCGGTTTTGGAAACTTCTTCCATATTGGCAAGTGCAGAGTTAATCTGTTCAATGCTTTTGGACTGGTCTGCACCCTGCAGGGCAATGTTTCCAATCAGGGTTCTGACTTTGTCCGCGCCTGCAAACACTTCATCAAAAGAGGAACCGACTTTTTGGACAATGGCTGAACCGGATTCGATATTGTGCAGCATGATTTCAATCAGTTCTGCTGTGCTTCTTGCCGCATCAGAGGCTCTCTGCGACAGGTTTTTGACCTCATTCGCGACAACAGCAAATCCTGCGCCCGCGTCCCCGACTCTTGCGGCCTCCACAGCCGCGTTCAGTGCCAGCAGACGGGTCTGAAATGCCACTTCATCAATGGTTTTGACAATTGTTTCTGTTTTATGGCCTGATGCTGAAATTTCATTCATGGAACTGGTCAGTTCCGCAATATGGCCTTTGGCTTCTTCCACAACCCTGACCGTGTTTTTCATCAGCGCATCACTTTGAGACGCATTTTCGGCATTCTGCACAGTCATGGCAGTCACCTGACTGCTGAAAGAATATGTTTTTGTAACATTGTCAGTCAGTTTCACGATTTCCTGCGTCAGATGAATTCCTGATGATGCCAGTTGTGCAGAGGCATCAGCCACTTCATGGGAACTGTCTGACAGTCCTCCGATAATACTGACAATCGGCAGGAACAGACGGTGCTTCATGACTTTGCCCAGCGCTGCCATTGTCCCTGAAAACAGGATCAGGACAAGGGCAAGAAACGCGGCCGTATTCATCAGGAATGCCTGAAATGAATCTGAAATAAAACCGCTGAAATCATGATGAATCATCAGAATGCCGACCACTTCCCCGGCTGCATCCCTGAACGGACTGAGGCCCGCGAGAATATGCTTTTCCCCGTGTTTCAGTTCAGCAGAGACAAATTCCTTCAGGCCCAGTTGCGGCTCGCTGATTTGTGAAAGTATTTCCGCGGCTGCATCCTTTGCTGTGGAATCGAGCAGGGTAAAACCTTTTACGGATTTTCCTGAAATCTCAATATTTTTCTTTCTGACAAATTCATTGGAAAGGAACATGCTGATATGATTGCCCGTAAGTTTTTGTGCTTTGGGAAAAAGATGATCAATTTCAATTCCCACTTCCATGTATCCGGCAGCCTGTCCCTGATATTCCGCAGCCTGTATGGCTCTGAGGGAAAAAAAATATTTTCCCATTTCAATTCCGGCTGCCATTTTTCCGCCTGTTTTTGCCTGATTGTAGGTGATCCTGTTAAGAATATCACCATGCTCACCGGGTTTGTGAACCCTGAGCAGAACTGTACCTGAAGGATCAGCAAAATACAGATGGCTTATTGCAAAATTCTGTTTCAGTTCCGCAAACAGAGTGCTGGAAACTGCCATGAGTTTTTCCCTGTCCTTTTTGAAAAGATGCTCCTGCAAAGCTTCTGTCCGGATCAGTACTGTCAGCACCTTTTTCAGTCCGTCTTTTTCTTCCTCAAGCATGAAGGAAAAAAGTTCATATGCGGATTTGATTCTTTCATTCATGGACTGTTTCATCCGCTCAATTCCGCTTTTAAAGCTGATATAACTGAACAGCCCTGCTCCGGCAAGAAGAAATCCGAGCAGAACCGCAGTCACTGCAATCTGTATGGGCAATTTTTTCATAGCGTTCCTTATGTGGCATTTTTTTGGGATGTCAAGTAATACTGATTTGCCATTGCTTTGATCCAAATATTGTCCGTTTTTCCGCTGTTTCGTATGTGCAGAAAACCGCTCCGCTTAATTTTTGCACTCCTCCGGATCAGAGCAAAAAACCGCTCCGCTTAATTTTTGCACTCCTCCGGATCAGATGTATAATGGTACAGCCGCGAATTGCACGAATGACACGAATTATGGTTTGTGCATTCGTGCAGATTCGTGTTATTCGTGGCTCTTTGGGTGATTTCCAGAAAAGAATATCCCACCAAAGCAGCATAAGCTTCCGGCTTGTGCCTGAACTGAAATGGGATATTCATTTTCAGAAATCAACTGACAATTGTTTACGGCACTTCCACAGAATCAAATATTCTGCTGATAATCTGCTCTGTGGTGATGTCCTCTGCTTCAGCTTCATAGCTCAAAAGAATGCGGTGGCGCAGCACGCTGGGCGCAATGCTTTTGATGTCCTGGGGCGTGACATAGGCCCGTCCCTGCAGAAACGCATATGCCCTGGCAGCAAGACTGAGAAAAATGGTGGCTCTGGGAGATGCGCCAAACTGAATATACTGGGCAATATCAATTTTGTAATCTGCGGGTCTGCGTGTGGCAAACACAATATCCACCATATAATCTTTCAGTTTTTCATCCACATAAATGGAGCGGATGAGTTCCTCTATTTCATTCAGTTGTGATGGAGCCAGCACCTGCTGAATCTGCACGGATTTTTCAAACCCCACCCGTTTCATGATCTCTTTTTCCTGCATTTTGTCAGGGTATCCGATGACCAGTTTGAGCATGAACCGATCCACCTGTGCTTCGGGAAGCGGATAGGTTCCTTCCTGTTCAATGGGATTCTGGGTTGCCATGACCAGAAAGGGATCAGCCAAAGGAAAGGTGCTTTCGCCGATAGTGACCTGCCGCTCCTGCATGGCCTCCAGCAGCGCGGACTGGACTTTGGACGGCGCACGGTTGATTTCATCCGCGAGAATGATATTGTGAAAGATCGGGCCTTTTTTTATGGTGAAATCCCCGGTTTTGGGCAGATAGATTTCTGTTCCGATCAAATCCGCAGGAAGCAGATCAGGTGTAAACTGAATCCGCTTGAAATCAGCCTGCACTGTATCTGCCAATGCCTTGACCGCGCTGGTTTTTGCCAGTCCCGGCACTCCTTCAATCAGGATATGGCCTTTGGTGAAAAGCCCCATGAGCAGTCCGTCAATCAGTTCCTGCTGGCCCACCATCATCTTTCCGATTTCATTTTTGATGCTGTTTACCACCAGATGTTTTTCTTCAATCTTTGTTTTCAGTTCCTCAACTGTCACGCTGCCTCCTTATGGCAATGGTTCAAATTTGCTGAAAAAACCATAAATTTGAAATTATTATCCCAATTCGCCATTGACCTGATACTGTCCCGGTCTGATCCGGAGGAGTGCAAAAATTAAGCGGAACGGTTTTTTGCACAGCCGGAACTGCGGAAAAAATGACGGTATTGGATCAAACCAATGGCGAATCGGTATTACAGAAAAAGGGATTTATCCTGCATTTGGCAAAGATACCCAAAAAAGATGAATTTAATGGAATGAAAAGCATTTGTCAAGACAGTTGGGAAATGGGGAAGGGATTTGCGGTCAGTTTGAAATAGAACGATAGCTGTGGGACAGAATCTGTTCGGGAAAATGTAAGGGAGAAAAAAATTCAATGATGATCAGAATATACTGATCCGATTTTGTTTTTTGCACGAAAATTACTTTTAATACCAATTCTCCATTGAAAATATACTTATGATTCGGTTTCCCACATAAACACAGAGGAAATAACTCACCTTATTGTATAATTTCAATAGCGAATTGGTATAACAGTCAGTCAAAGGCATTTGGAAACAGGGTTATAAGAATCTGTTCCGGTTTTCGAAAAACAAATTTGGAGCTGTACATAAAATTCAGTGGCGGGGCGATAGCCCCGTCCACTGCAATGACTGGTTAGGGAATCTGATCGTCCACATAGCATATTTTCATGAAGAAGCTATCTCCGCTTCCTTATTCATTTACTTCTGCTGTTTTCATGAAAATCTCATCATACGCCTTTCTGATTGTTTTTTTCCCGTCCTCACTCTGCCACATTTCCATAATTTTCCGGTATTCTTCAGTAGGTCTGGCTTCTTTGATAATCGTATTGATCCGGTCAATCATTCTGCGTCCCCATTCATTTCTGGGACATGCGACATAAGCCAGCTGATAAGGAGAGGCATCTTCAATCCGTATGCTTACGGTTTCCCCTTTTTTATTTAAGATTTCCTCAAAATATATAGCCACATAGGAATATTCAACAATGTAATCAACCCGCTTTGCTAAAAGCATCTGAAACAGGGAAAATCCCAAATTTCCGACACGTTGGAAATACAGATTCGCATCATTCATGTTGTCAGCAATAATTTTATCATTATCCTTTCCGTAGGAACGGTCAGCTATCAACCCTCCTTTTAATTCTTTATTTTTTAAAAGAGAGTTTAACGACACAGAATCAGCGATTTTTAGTGAGTCTGCCGTTTCTTTTCTCATTACTACGGTATTGGCAATCACTATAGCATCAGGCATGGAAAAATAGGCGTATTTTAACCGCTCAGGAGTTACTATGGAAGATATATAAATAAAGTTCTCTCCATCCTTAATATAACTCCAAAATCTTGCAGTATTTGCGGTTACAGTGTCGTGAGTATATTCAGGCAGCTTTTTCTGGAAGTGATACATTATACTATCAAAAATACCTTTGCCCTTATGCTCACCCTCAATAATATGCATCGGCGGCCAGTCATAAACTCCCCATTTAATTGTTTCACCGGCAAAAGCCGGGGAGAGACTGATTGCCCATCCCAAAAACATTGCAATAATTCTTTTCATTGTTTTTCCTCCTTGTCATAAAAACCCATAACCATTGATTATCAGGTCATTTTCCCTGATAATACCCCAAAACACCGCTTATCAGGGAAAATTTGGCTTGACAAATTTTCCCTTTTTCAGTATTTCTCTGTTACAGAGAATTATATCCTGTAAGGCAGCCTGTGTCAAGCACAAAAAACAGAAAAATCTGGGAATACATAAAGATTCCCTGCTTCCCGCAGATGGGTTCAGTGAAATGAATTTCAGGCAGGCACGAAACAGGTCTGTCCGCTTAAACGATGGGTTGTCAGGCATAACTCACTGATTCCCTTCCGCATACAAAAAATTGAAAAAGCATCATGGCAGACAGGCAGCGGAACCCCGTGATTTGTTCCGCATAACATCCGTTGATGCGGAACGGGTCACGGGGTTCCGCTTACCATATTCCGGTCTTTTTTTGCGGAAAAATATCAATGCCTTATGCCTGACAACATAAAATTCAGTGGCGGGGCGATAGTCCCGTCCGCTGCAATGACGGTTTATTTCAGCTTGTCCTCTTCATAACAAACAGCGTTACATCATCCGGTTTGTCATAATCCTTCAGGGCGTCCAGAATAGCATCATGGATTTCGGCAGCAGATTTGCCGCCGGATGATTCTACAATTTTTGTCAGGCGGTCTTCCCCGAACAGTTTTCCGTCTCTGCTCAATGCCTCGGTAATCCCGTCGGTGTAAAGCACGATGCAGTCTCCGATCTCCATCCTGAATTCATCCGCAGTCAGTATATCGGAAATATCCGGTTCAAGCCCGATCCACATCCCGTCGGTTTTGATTCTCTCCACTTTCCGGGTCCCGGCGCACCAGAGCAGTATATCATCGTGCAGACCTGAAAGATCAAAAAAGCCGTTTTTGCCGCAGGCAATCACAACAATGGTCATGTGCTTGGACTCATCCATTTTTACAAGGTTTTCGTATATTGCCCGGTTGACGACGGACAGCAGATGCGAGGTCGGCACTTCGGGATTCTGAATCAGTACGGTGTGGATGGACGTCTGCACCATCATCATCACAAGCCCTGCCGTAACGCCGTGTCCTGAAACATCGCCGAGGACAATCCAGTCATAGCCGCCAACGGAAATCACATCGTAATAGTCTCCGCCGACTTCTTCCGCCGGCTCCATGCTTGCGGCAATATCATAACCGGATATTGCGGGATTTTTCGGAAGCAGAACTGTCTGAATCTTTTTGGCAAGTTCCATTTCGCTTTTCAGCCGTTCCTGTTCTTTCAGGTTTTCCGTCATCTCTTTTATTGCCAGTCTCATTTTATCCACATCCGACGCCAGATGTCCGATTTCATCGTTCCGCCCGTTGTTAGGGACTGCTCTGTCCAGTTCACCCGAAGCAATTATGCGGACGCTTCCGACAATGCGTCTCAAAGGAAGAACAATGCTTTTTCTGACGCCGATAAAAAGCGAACTGATAAGAGCAGCATCCAGAATGGCAATGGTGATAAGCATCCTGATCACAGATTCCGTGAGTTTTTTCCGCATGAAAATATCTGAAACACAGACTTCCACACTGCCTATTTTTCTATTTTCCATTAAAATGTCTTCTTTTCCGACATACTCGCATCCGGACAGTTCCTGTCCGGTTTCGGCAATATTCCACTTACTGTCTCTTATCATACCGCTCAGAATTCCGCCCTCAACATCTCTGACAGCAACCGCATACACCTGTTTTTCAAGCATTGTGGAATTTATAATCTTTTTAATTGATGCTGTGTTAAAATCCCATACAAGTGTTTTCAGACTTTCCTCCAACTGTTTTGCCGAGAAACGGGACAGATCATACAGTTCCGCTTTCATGGCAGATTTGACAGTGAAATGGCTGTAAAAAAAATATCCTGAAAAGATGAGTGTGGCTGTAAAAACAATGAGTATGCTCAACTTTGTCTGAATACCGAGTTTAAAGGTTTTATTACAAAACGGAATTTCATTCATAATTATTTGTTATTCCAATAAAAATATAACACTGAGTTGAGCGGCGGGGCTTTTTCCGTCCGCTCAAACGACTGGTTATTTTTTTGGTTTATGAAGCCATCGCCTTTTTAGCCATATAATAATGATCAATCGCCTGGCGTATATACATTTTTATAACAGCTTGTCTGCTGATATTTACTTCTCTGACGATATTGTCCAATTCATACAACATTTCCGGAGTAAAATCGACACTGACACATTGCATTCCGGCTTTGTCTTTGTTAAGAGGCGGTTTCATTTTACCATCACCGGTAAAAAATTTTGAAATATCTTCTCCTCTGTCCGCCATTTCAGCTATTTCGTCAGATGTTGGTATTCTTTCAGCTATTTTTCTCACCTCCTGTTTGGTCGCCTTCCATAAGGTTACAAGGTGATAATACAAACCTTCATTGTCAAATCTTTGTTCATAGATTACTGTATATAATTTTCCCTGCACCCAGCCGGTGGCGGAGTATTGGGTTGGATCGTCACATCTCATATCTTCATAATAATAATGCTCAAACAATTCCTGCACATCATCAAATCCAATCCCACGTTTTGGATTTTTTCTGAGTTGTTCGCTTTTTTTGATATCATATTTGAATCTCATATCATTTTGCCATGCAGAGAACAGCCGCCGATACTGAATATAACAGCAAAAGTCAGCGGAAAATGGGGGCTTCCGTCAGCGATCCATCCCCCATTTGTCCGTTGGAGTGCCGGGTTATTTTCTTGCTTCGCATGAATCTTTTCGCTTCAATGCTTCAGCGTACCACTTAACACAAGCCTCGTTCAATTGCTTGACACTGATATTTTTTGTTTCTGTCTTATTCCCATCTTTGTCAACACCTGTAACATTAGCGACACCGTCACTAATTTTATTGATGTAATAAGTACCTATAATACATTTGTTGCTTCCAGCTTCTTTTAGAACGAAATATGCGAGATCGCCATCGCCCGCTTCCCAAGATTCTGAGAATGCTGAAGGTGCTACGAAGAAAATTATCATCATTGATACAGCAATCCCGTAATTGAATTTCCTAAGAGGGTGTTTGAATAATAGATTGATTAATTTTTTTAAAGCCGCCTGACCATC
>CAZHPS010000158.1:0-13400 GCA_964534335.1 uncultured Desulfobacterales bacterium | reverse complement strand
CGATCCGGACATCCTGAAAACTTTATACACGAAAATTTATGGAACCCTACTTACTTATTATGTTCTGAAAAACCCGAAGCAACAAATTTACTGTTGAGGAAAAGCCGTGAAACTTATCCGACAGACAACCCTCTGGTGCAAAGAGGGAAAATCCGACAAAATTTATCAGGTGGATCTCTGCCAGAGCGGTGAAAATGAATATCTGGTCAATTTCCGGTTCGGACGCAGGGGCGCACATTTACAGGAAGGAACCAAAACTGTGTTTCCGCTTCCACCCGAACAGGCGCAGACTGTGTTTGATGAACTGATCCGGAGCAAGATCAGAAAGGGATACAAAAATGTATCTCCTTCGGATATGCAGGCAGAATCAGCAGATGCACCTTTTGACGATCAGCGTGCCGAAATAATCCTGAAATATCTGACAGATGCGGCTGATGCCCGGAAACAGAACAGAAAATGGCCTCTTTCCCGGATTATCTGGCGGGCCGGGGAACTGAAAATCAGGCAGGCCGTTCCTCTGCTGATCCGTCTGGCGGAGAAACCCGATGCCATGCAGAAATACTGTCTTGCCTGGGCATTGGGACGCTGTGCTGTGCAGGGAGACGCTGATGCTTTGGAAATTCTTAAAGGATATTACGCCAATACCCAAAGCCCGGCTCCTTTGCGGCGTATGGCCTGCGCGGGACTCTGCCGCATACAGGATGAAAATGCACGGGAACAGTTTGCGCTTTTTCTGACTGCGGGACTGCCTGAAGGACTGGGCAAAAGTGTGGGGGAAAACAATGCGGAAATCCTTCACAGCGATTTGGAAACATACCTGTTTGAACTGAAAACCACAGCCAATGAGTTTCTCACGGAGCTGTATCTGCTCTCAGCCATGCGGCCCCATGTGCGCGCTGCCTTGAAGGAAATCCTGAAAACCCTGCCTTTGGAACCCGGTTATTTCAAACCTGTGCGCCATATCTTCAAGATTGCGGAATTCCGGGAAGATGCGGAAATTTATGCGCTGCTGGCTTACCGGTTTGAGACTGCACAGCATTTTTACCGGCAGGCCGCATATTTCCGTATCGGAAATGAGTATGTGGAAACGCGCAAAGAGAAAAAAAAGGAAAATCCGAAAACCGCGTATTCAGACAAAACCCGGAATTATCTGCGCAAGCGGATTATCCGCACTTTCAGACGCATGGGAGATGTTCATGATCCTTTGTATGCAGAAACCGCTACCGAATTTCTGCTTCTTTTCCGTGATGACAAAAATGCCGTGTCTGCCATGTACAATTCAGAGTACCATTATGCAGATGGCCGTTTTCAGTTGAAAAAAGTCTGGTATGACCGGTATGCCCCTTTTCTGATTTTCAATTCCGTTCTTTATGGACAAAGTCCCAGATATGAATATCTCAGAGGGTCAAATGGCTGGCGGTGCGTGCCTCCGTTTGAACCCGGAAATGCCGCGCCGGAAAAACGGGAAGAGGCTTTTCCTGAACTCTGGGAAAAATCGCCCGGTTATCTGCTGAAACTTCTCAGTCACAGCCATTGTCAGCCTGTGCAGGAATTTGCGGTCAAAACCTTCCGCACAGTTCCGGAGTATGAAACCCATGCAGAGATTGGACATATCATTGCCATGCTTGCTCTGCCCTATGCAGTGACCGCACAACTGGCACTGGAACTGGCAAAGAAAAAATATCAGCCGGATAAACCGGATTTGTCTCTGGTTGCTGCTCTGATTCTTTCCTCTTTTGCCGATGCACGGGAAACCGCAAAAAAATGGATGCAGGCAAAAAGGGATTTTTTCATGGCAGACACCGCGTTTGTCAGTGAAATTCTTTTGGGTTCTGCACCGGACATCCGCAAATGGCTGCGCTCCATGCTGCCAATGGTGTATTTTTCCTCTGAACAGAAAAATGCACTGATTGGCAGAATCATCACCGGTCTTCTGTATTTGGCGGAAACAGAAGACAGGGCAGAGCGGATACAGGAAATCGGGGAAATCCTTTTTCTTGTGTTTCCTGACAGAATGGCTGAACTGGGAACAGGAGTGATTCGGGATATGCTCCGTCATCCGGTTCTTGAAATGCAGGTGCTTGCAGGCCAGATTCTGCTCAGGCACAGAATCCGTCCCGAAGATCTGCCTGAAGATTTGTATCAGGCCCTGCTGAATGCGGATTCCGGCCCTGTGCGGGGCATTGGTGTGCAACTGCTGGGAAAACTGGGGAATGAAAGTCTGCTGCGCAGACAATCCCTGCTCGCGTCCTTATGCCTGTCCCCATTTCCGGAAGTGCGGGAGGCAGTCCGGCCCATTATCACGCGGCTGGCAAAAGACAGGGAATTTGGAAGGGAACTGGTGCGAACTCTCTGCCCGGTTCTGCTGTTTAAGGAATCCTGTGAGGGAATTCATGCAGATGTTTATGCGCTGTTTATGCAGTCCCTTGCAGAATATTTCTCTGTCATCAGTGAAAAAACGGTCTGGAGACTGATTCGCTCCAGATTCCGGCAGGCACAGCTTTTGGGGACTCACCTGCTTCAAAATTTTGCAGATAAAGAATCTCTTTCCATTGACAGGATTGTGGAACTCGCGGGGCATGAACTTGTGGAACTGCGGGAGTTCAGCCGTGATTTTTACCGGAAATATCCGGATCGCATCCGGGAAAATATCTCCGGCGCATTGGGTATTCTGGATTCGGACTGGGAGGATTCCCGGCAGTTTGCGTTTGATTTTTTCCGCACTCATTCTGCGGATGCAGACTGGACACCCGCGCTGCTCTGCGGCATCTGTGACAGTGTGCGTCCTGATGTGCAGGCATTTGGCAGAGAACTGATTACCCGTTTTTTTGACGAGGCGCATGGACCGGAATATCTGATAAAACTGAGTCAGCATCCCTCTGGCGATCTGCAACTCTTTGTCACCAATTATCTGGAAAAATTTGCATCAGGACAGCCGGATCGGATTGAGAGGCTGGAGCCTTATTTTGTCACCCTTCTTTCACAGGTGAACAGAGCCAGAGTTGCCAAACAGCGGGTATTCCGTTTTCTGCATACTGAGGCAGTGAAAAATGAACACACAGCCCGGATTGCAGCCCGGATTCTGGAGCGCCATTCCCTGAGCATTGCAATGGGAGAAAAAGCCGCGTGCATTGAAATCCTGCGCGATATTCACAAAGCATTTCCGGAAATTCCATCGTGCATTGCCATAAAGCAGATTCCGGAAATCCGGCCCCGGAATCAATAAACAGGTAATGTGGGCTTTTCATACTGACACAACATAACTCCCCAGCCTTCATAAGTGGAGCAAAAGCTATAATACCATTACCTGAAACATTTCGGTTGTAAAATACCGCATTCGAAAGGTTTGCCTCAGCAGAGTTTATAAAAATGTTTACAGTTCAAAAAGCCGCGAATAAAACGAATCTGCACGGATGCACAAACCATAATTCATGCAGTTCGTGTCATTCGTGCAATTCGTGGCTGTACCATCAAATCTTCTGAGTAATGGTATATTTGATTTCTGAATTGTCAGTAAGAAAAGTCCACTACCCAAATATCTGCTTACTTCTGTTGCTATGAACAGCAACAATCAGGTCAGCATCAACGTGGAAAATGGAGAGATTAAAATGGCCCCTATCAGCAAAAATGGAAACGATTATTTGGAAAAAATAAAAAATATCAAAAATTTTGGAGATATTTTTAATCTGCAGATGGACATTGACAAGGAATTTGAAAGCAAGGGAAATGAAGCAGCTTTGACAATTATTGATCAGATAACTGAGGCAATAAAAACTTCTCCGAACAGAATTCCGCTTATCAAAGATGTTTTTAAAATAATTTTTGATCCTCTTGGTTCTGACAGCAGAATTAAAAATAACATACTTGATAAATTGGATAAATATGTTCTTAATGAAAAGTATGTGCATCTGAGAAGCATTGCGCTTGATATTTTGTCTGAACACCGTTTTGATCTTACAGCACCGACACTTGCTGTCATTGCAGGCAGTGAAAAAGAAGAGCCTGAAATCAGAATATGCTGCTTACAGTATCTCCTGAGAGGCAGATCTGAAAAGATCAGCTTTTTTCTTTTGCTGGAAATTCTGAAACAGAAACATGAGAAAATTGTCTTATCCGCAATGAATGTATTGGAACATTACAAAGATCAGGTTCCTTTTAAGGAAACCCAAACCGCTCTTGAACAGATATTTCGTTTGTCTGCAAACAATGCCTTACGCTGCCGTGCAGTTGAGCTGCTTGGCATTTTTGGAGAATTGGATACTGTGGAACGTGTTTGCATGTTGCCTTTGAAAGAACCGGAAATTCAGATCAGTGTTCATAAAATGCTTCAGCATATCATCTCCAAACCCCGGAACATTCTGTATCTTCGACCGGAATCTTTTGAATATCTGATTGGTGACTGTATGACAAAACTGGGATATGAACAGGTGGAAGTGACAAGAGCGGTGAAGGATGACGGAGTTGATGTCATCGCGTATAAAAGCGGAGGCGTTAAAAATGAAAAATACAGGGTCATCATACAGTGCAAGCGTTACGCACAAGATAACATTGGTATTGAAGTACTGGAACAGTTGATTGAAAAACTGCAGAAACACAGTGCCAAAGAAGGCCAACTGATTACGACATCCTATTTTTCAAAGGAAACGAAAAAACTGGCTGAAAACCACCGTTATATTGAACTTGTTGATCGGGATGATCTGCAAAAGATATTGGATGAGAAGTACGGTAAAGATTTCTATTGCATCATCAGCAGAAATTAGGAATCAGATTTATATACTGATCCAATTTTGGTTTTTTCCGGCATAAAAATTGCTTTAAGTAGGTTTCCATATATTTTGTGGTATAAAAAAAATGGATTCCCCGGAACAGTCCGGTTTTCTGAAATCTTTATCCCATAAAATATATGGAACCTTACTTACACGTCAGACAAAGGAATTTCGGAATCGGATTATGATAATATGTTCAGATTTTTGGAAAAAACAAAATTGGATCATTATATCAAAAGTCCCTTTACCGAAATTTGAGAAAGGGCTAATGCTTTGTCAACTTTGATTTTATGATCTGAAATATACAAAAAAACCGGATTTTTTGGAAAAATCCGGTTTTTGCAGCGCACAGATTCATAGCTGACAGAGTACTGATTTATCTTGAAATTATCATCCCAAATTCTGTGCGGTGATGTCTGTTCAATAATCACAGGACATAAGCAAAACTTTCCGGAGTGCAGAAATTGTATTTTTTGCACTCCCGAAACCGCTTTGCTGAAATTCATGCCACTGATTTTTCAAAGGAAAGCATAAGTCATGGGGAATCAATAACACAACGGCTATATAGCAGAAAGGGAGGTTATTATGGCAAGGAGAGCACTTCTGGTTGGCATAAATGATTACCGGAGTATGCAGGATCTCAGGGGATGTCACAATGATGTCAGCAATGTGCGGAGCATTCTCAAGGAGTATCTGGGATTCACCAACAATGATATCCGGGTACTTATTGATAACCGGGCCACAAAAGATGCCATTCTCTACCGGCTGGAATACATGGTTGACAAAGCTGTGCCCGGTGATTTCATGGTCTTCCATTTCTCCGGTCACGGTTCGCAGATCCGTGATCGGAACGGGGACGAACTGGAAGATGCGCTTGATGAGGTTCTGTGTCCCTGGGATATTTCCTGGGATTCCGGTTTTATTCTGGATGACGAGCTGGATATTATTTTCAAACAGATTCCGCAGGGCGCAGTGCTGGAAGTGATTCTGGACTGCTGCCATTCCGGAACAGCCACACGCAGCGCAGATATCTGGAATACGGACGTATGCAAACCGGCAACTGACAGAATTTCCCGGTATCTTCCTCCACCGGCAGATATCCGTTTCCGCTATGAGGGGGAGGAATCTGAACTGGGGGAAACACGGGGATTTCAAACAGTCAACCGCTTCGGGACCCGGAGTACCATCAATCAAATTCTCTGGGCCGGCTGCCATTCAGGCCAGGAATCAGCGGATGCCAATATCAGCGGAAGCTATAACGGCGCATTCACCTATTATTTCTGCAAACATATGCGGGACAGCAGCGGCAGAATCAGCCGGAGAAATCTGCTGGAACGCATACGCAACTCACTATCATATAACGGTTATCCCCAGACTCCGCAACTGGAATGTATGAATGATGCGGCCTGCAACGGCTATCCTCTGCAGTTTGTCTCCACTGCAAAATCAGCAGCCAGGAATCTGTATCTTAGCACTCCGTATCTGCGGGGAACAGATGTGAAAACGCTTCAGGAAGCATTGCGCAGAGCCGGATACAGCGTCAGCACGGACGGCGTGTTCGGCCCGCATACCCATGATGCGGTTGTGCGCTGGCAGCAGGCGAATAAAATGGCAGCCGATGGCGTTGTGGGTGCGGCCATGAGGGAAAAAATGCTGTAAAAAAAGTGAGTTCCAGATAAGCAGGGAGGGCAGCTCCCTTTTGCAGCCGGGGGATTTTCAGACAGTTGCACAAAAATCCCCTTCCTCCCTTAAAAAACAAAATTGGTATCACACCCACACGGCAAAAATCCGCTTGTTCTGAAACACAATATCTTCCTGTTTATATTCCCTGTTTTTGCTGAAATCATAAATCAGCAGATAGCCTTCCCTCAGGGAAAACATGTCAAGATAGTCACTCAACTGCTGAAGCCCTTCCTGATGTGCTTTGGGGCCGTACCAGCGTTTGAGTTCCAGCACATACCGTCTGTTTTTGTATGTGATGACAATATCCATGCGGCGTTCATCAGACACATTCGGCTCTTTGAATTCAAATCCTTTGCCGTTGATAATGGGTCTGAGAAAGGAAAGAAAAAGCAGACGTCCCTCCCGTTCCAGAAATTTCTGATCTTTGTGTGAATGGTGCTCTTTCATGAAAGTCTGAAATTTCCCCAGTATCAGCCTGAGATTCAGCCCGTCTTCCATATAATATTCCGGCTGCGGTGACAGTAAAGGTTCATGTTCGGATGTCAGAAGTTTTGTTGTCATATAACTGTAAATACGCTGTTCAAATATCCGGTTATGAATTTTGCAGTATTCACCGGACTCTGTGAAAATTCCGTACAAATATCCCAGATGAATGACAGGCACGCTGATATTGAAAGGAATTCTTTTTCCGTTGATGACAATCTGAAAAACATTTTCATAAAGATCCGGGCTGTTTTCCAGATTCTTCGCCATACTGTCAAAAAGGGTTGTAGTATATTTTTCCCTGACAATCATGGCAAAAGCCTCATCCGCATCCGCGACCGACCAGTTTTTATCCTCTCTTGCGGGAACAATCTGCTCATCAATGAATTTGCAGAGTTTGCTCACCAGATAAGGATAACCGGATGTATAATAGTATAATTTCTCCGCAATGGCCGGAATATCCGGCTGAATGCCTTTGTCACTGCTGTATTCTTTCAGCATGGTTCCGATTTCTTCAGGATTCAGACTCATATCCACGGTGAAGTCAGCCGCGATATTCCAGGGACTGTTGTATTTTCTTTCATCATCAGGCCGTATTTTTGCTTTGAGAGATTTTACATCATGTACACCGGCCAGGATGACCGACTGGAACGTATGATCCTGTTCCTCGTTACGGAGTAAATATTTATTCCGCAGCATTCCAAGAAAATTAAGAAATATCTGATTGTCACTGCTTTTATCCACTTCGTCAATCAGTAATACAACATTTTTCCCGGCCCGGATGACATCGTGTGAAATAAACAGCGAAAGGTCTCCGAAATTATGCACCTGTTCCGATGCCTGTATAAAATACTCCGAGAGATCAGGATCACCGGGCCTAAGAGTCTGTGCAATTATTTTCAGAAAAGTCGGGCAAAAATCCTGTTCACTGCGGAAGGGTGAATCTCCAATTCCCTCAAAACTGATTTTCAGAACCAGATAATCCCTGCGCTCATTCAGTTCTTTAGCCAGAAGTGACAGTACGGTTGTTTTGCCGTACTGGCGCGGACGGTTTATGGTGAAGTATTCCCCCTGTTCCACAAGCCGGACAATCTGACTGATTTTGCCGGATATATCAGCCATATAATGCAGGCGGGGTACACACAGCCCGGTGTCATTGAATTTTTTTCGCATCTGTATTTTTCCTTTCTGTTTTGTAGTGAGGCTGCTGTTCAATGCCATTATACCATTACCTGAAACATTTCAGTTGTAAAATACCGCATTCGAAAAATCTGCCTCAACATATACCGATACTTAAAACATTTTTATACTTCTGCCGGGCAGATTTTAACCGCAGAGTCACACAGAGTTTTTCTGTGCGGAATTCAGATCTGAATCTGAACCTCTGCAAATGTTTCAGGTAATGGTATAGTTTATAAAAATGTAAGTATCGGTATAGGTTAAAATGCCACGAATAACACAAATCTGCACGAATGCACAAACCATAATTCGTGTCATTCGTGCAATTCGTGGCTGTAATACCAATTCTCCATTGATTTGATACAATATTTATTGTCAGTTTTTCCCCGGTTCCGGCTTTGCAGAAAACCGCTCCGCTCAATTTTTGCACTCCTCCGGATTGTATAAAAGCAATTGCCTCACACCCAAACGGCAAAAATCCGTTTGTCATGAAACACAATATCTTCCTGTTTATATTCCCTGTTTTTGCTGAAATCATAAATCAGCAGATAGCCTTCCCTCAGGGAAAACATGTCAAGATAGTCACTCAACTGCTGAAGCCCTTCCTGATGTGCTTTGGGGCCGTACCAGCGTTTGAGTTCCAGCACATACCGTCTGTTTTTGTATGTGATGACAATATCCATGCGGCGTTCATCAGACACATTCGGCTCCTTGAATTCAAATCCTTTGCCGTTGATAATGGGTCTGAGGAAGGAAAGAAACAGAAGACGCCCCTCCCGTTCCAGAAATTTCTGATCTTTGTGTGAATGGTGTTCTTTCATAAAAATCTGGAATTTTTGCAAAATTAGTTTTATATCCAGAATATCATTATGAAAAAACACGGATTCTCCCAGCCCCTGAATCTCTTTATACGCTGTTCTGCCCAGTTTCGACATCATATGTGCATAAATCCGCTGCTCAAAAATCCGGTTATGAATCCGGCATTGCCCTTCATCTGTTTTTGAAATAATACCATACATATACCCCAAACTGATAATGGGATCTGAAATGGTAAAAGTCATGGTTCTGCCGTTAATCACCATATTCAGGACAGTATCATAAAGTTCAGTGTTGTTTTCCAGGTTTTTGATCATACTGTCAAACAGGGTTGTAGTATATCCTTCATTGACAATCATGCGGAAAGCTGCATCAGCATCCGCTACCGACCAGTTTTTGTCCTCTCTTGGGGGAATGATCTGCTCATCAATGAATTTGCAGAGTTTGCTCACCAGATAAGGATAACCGGAGGTATAATAGTATAATTTCTCCGCAATGGCCGGAATGTCCGGCTGAATGCCTTTGTCACTGCTGTATTCTTTCAGCATGGTTCCGATTTCTTCAGGATTCAGACTCATATCCACGGTGAAGTCAGCCGCGATATTCCAGGGACTGTTGTATTTTCTTTCATCATCAGGCCGTATTTTGGCTTTCAGAGATTTTACATCATGGACACCGGCCAGGATGACCGACTGAAATGTATGGTCTTTTCCCTCATTGCGGTGCAGGTATTTGTTCCGCAGCATGCCGAGGAAATCCAGAAAAAGCTGATTGTTTGAACTTTTGTCCACTTCATCAATCAGCAGCACTGTGGATTTTTCCTGCACCATATCGCGGACAAGTTTTGTGATAAAACCGGACAGATCCGGCATCTGTTTTACCGAATCCCTATGCTTTTCAGTAAAATTCAATAATTCAGTCAGTTGAAGATATTCAAATTCCCTTATGAGCAGATTCAGGAAGGCACAAATAAAGCTTTCCGCATTTTTATACGTGTCTGTATCCAGTTCTTCAAAGCTGATTTTCAGTGCCAGATAATCCCGGCGCTGATTCAGTTCCTTTGCCAGATGTGACAGTACGGTTGTTTTGCCGTACTGGCGCGGACGGTTGATGGTGAAGTATTTCCCTTTGTCCACAAATCGGATAATCTGACTGATTTTGCCGGATACATCCGCCATATAATGCAGGTGTGGCATACACAGTCCGGTATCATTAAATTCTTTTTTCATAATGGATTGGTTCCTTTCTGTTTCAGCATGAGTTTGACATAAAAAATGCAGGGGATTAAGTAAGTCAGCATAAATTTTCGGGTATAAAGTTTTCAGAAAAATCCGGTTTTTCGGAAAAACCGGATTTTCTGAATATATACAATTATTTGAAACATTTGGCAGATGTTCAGAACATCTGATTTTTTCAGACCTGAATTCCGCACAGAAAAAACTCTGTGTGACTCCGGGGAAACTCTGCGTTACTCTGCGGTTAAAAATCTGCCCGGCAGAATAACCAAAATATTTTAAGTATCGGTATATGAAAAATTTCGTTTGCCTGCTTAAATTCGGGAAAACCTTAACCTCCCAATATACCGCGTATGAACCGTGTTTTCAGTCCTTCCAGGATAAGAATGCACCCGGCACTTGCCATCATGCAGTAAAGAAGATCATCCAAAGGCACGCAGCAGAACTGAAACAGCTCGTGAAAAAAAGGAAGTGCCATGACCAGAATCAGCATCAGCACAGTTCCCCCACTGACCCACCACAGGGCTTTGTTGGGATCTCTCATGGTTGACAGCATGGATCTGGTTTCAGAGCGGTTGGTGAAAATCAGTGCCAGATTGGAGATCACCAGAGTCATAAAGGCCAGCGCACGGGCTGACTGGTCTCCGTGTGCTGACAATGCCCACCAGTACACAACTGCAACTGCTGTGAGAATCACCAGACCCTGCATCAGACTGGTCAGCACTGCCCGTTTTCCGAACAAAGGTTCCTCCGGATCGCGGGGTGGCTGTTCCATGCAGTTTTTTTCCGCGTCCTCTGCCTCAAACACAATGGAGCAGGCCGGATCAATGATGAGTTCCAGAAACACAATGTGAACAGGAAACAGGGCCAGAGGCCAGTGAAAAAATACCGGTATCAGGGACATGCCCGCAATGGGAATATGCACGGAGAAAATATAGCGCATGGCCTTGCGCAGATTGGCAAAAATCCTGCGCCCCATTTTCACGGCTTTCACAATGGAAGAAAAATCATCATCCAGCAGCACCAGGGAAGCAGCTTCGCGCGCAACATCGGTTCCCCGTCCGCCCATAGCAATGCCGATATGCGCGGCTTTCAGCGCAGGAGCGTCATTGACCCCGTCTCCGGTCATGGCCACCACCTCTCTGTTTTTCTTCAAAGCCTCCACCAGACCCAGTTTCTGCTCCGGAACCATGCGGGCAAAGATATTCACTTCCCGGACGCGGCGGGCCAGTTCCTCTGCATCCATCTGCGCCAGTTCCGGGCCGGTGATGCACTCATCAGGATTTTTCAGGCCAAGCTGGCGCGCAATGTTTTGGGCTGTTCCGGGATAATCGCCTGTAATCATAATCGTGCGGATACCGGCAGTATAGCATTCAGCAATGGCTTCGGATACGCCCGGCCGAACCGGATCGGTCAGTCCCAGCAGCCCCTCAAAGGTAAAATTGAACGCGTGCTGTTCACCGGGCAGTTGGCTTTTGCCGAAACGTGCGCTGGCCACGCCGATGACGCGGCGTCCCTGACTGCTGAGATCCTCAATGGCTTTCAGCAAATCTTTGGTCTGTTCCGGGCTGAAATGGCAGAGATCCGCAATGGCCTCGGGCGCGCCTTTGGCCGCAATGATAGACTCCTTTCCCTCCGGGGATTGCCAGACACGGGACATGGCCAGCAGTTCCTGTGACAGGGGATATTCCCGTTGCAGTATCCAGTCTTTGTGCAGATGCTCGGTATGCGCCAGAGTTGCTGTTCCCAGTTCTTTCATGGCTTTTTCCATAGGATCAAAGGGATCAGCCGGGCTGGCCAGCAGACTGTATTCCACCACTTTGTGAAAATCTTCGGGCAGGGAACTGAGATTTGCACTGACTTCCATAAACCGGCCATTGGCATACAAATCACTGACGGTCATGCGGTTCATGGTCAGGGTTCCGGTTTTGTCCACGCACAGCACTGTGGCAGAACCCAGGGTTTCCACAGCAGGCACACGCCGCGTCAGCACATTGTGCTGTGAAATCCGCCACGCGCCGATAGCCAGAAAAATGGTCATGACAACGGGAAATTCTTCCGGCAGCATGGCCATTGCCAAAGACAGTCCTGCCAGGAACGCGTGCAGCCAGTCTCCCCGAGTGAGACCGAACACCACAACCACAAGAGTGCAGAGCATCAGTCCCATGAAAGCAAGATTGCGCACCAGTTTCGCGGTCTGCTGCTGCAAAGGCGTATCTTCCGGTTCCAGAGTGCGCAGGGCTTTGCCGATTTTGCCGATTTCGGTTGCCGCTCCCGTGTGAATTACCTGCGCGATTCCCTGACCGCGCACAATCAGGGAACCGGAATAGACAAAAGGCTGATCATCTCCGCCCGGTGTTTCGGTCTTCGGGCTGTTTTCCGCAAACCCGGCTTTGCGCACAGGCACGGATTCCCCTGTAAGCAGGGATTCGTCAGCAGACAGATTTGTGCAGTCAAGAATCCGGGCATCAGCAGGAACCCGGTCGCCTTCGCTGAGCATAAGAATATCCCCGGGCACCACTTCCCGGCCCGGAATGCGTATCTTTTCCCCATCACGGATCACCAGAGCGCGGGGACTGGACAAATCCCGCAAAGCTTCCAGCGCACGTTCGGTTTTGCGCTCCTGATAAAATGTAATGCCCATGACCACAAAGACAAATCCCAGCAGCATTACAGCTTCCTGAACCTCGCCGGACAGCAGATAAAGAAGTCCGCAGGAGAGCAGAAGCAGAAACATGGGTTCCCGCACCACTTCCAGCGCGATATGCCACACCTGCCGTTTTTTGGCTGCGGGCAGTTCATTGTATCCTTCTTCCCGCAGACGGTCTGCTGCTTGGGTCTGTGAAAGGCCGGTGATGTTTTCCGCATCTGATGTATTCATTGAACTCCTTAAATTTTCTGTTTTTCAGATTCATTGCCAAAACATAAATGACAGCAATGCTGTTTGCCTTCAAATCTTTTCCGTGTATTCTGTGATTAAAAAAACCTGTATTTTCAGTGTATACCATTACTCAGAAGAGTTGATGGTACAGCCACGAATTGCACGAATTATGGTTTGTGCAATTCGTGCATATTCGTGACATTCGTGGCTTATTTAAATTATATTAGGTGATTTATGAAAATAAATATACCATTTCAGTTCGCAGGCACAGGGAAAAAGCTGGAAGCTTTTGATACTTTGGTGGTATACCATTACTTGAAACATTTGCAGAGGTTCAGATTCAGATCTGAATTCCGC